>JAZDGZ010000588.1:0-3154 GCA_043806375.1 Pseudomonadota bacterium
CGCGCGTGTTTCTTATTAAGATTCTTCTTATTTTCTCTGTCACTCTCATCTTGGAACTCGTGTTCAGCGAGGGTGTCTGGGCGTGGGGACCTGCGATCCATATGGCTGTTTCGTGTAGGATACTGGAGGATCTCGCTACGATGGTCTCCCCCATCGCAGGGATCATTCGAGCCTTTCCCCTGGAATATATGTACGGCAGTCTGTCCGCGGATTTCTTTGTCGGCAAGGGCCAGAAAAGGAAAGAAGGGCATTCCCACAACTGGGAGACGGCACACCGTTTGCTGGGCGAGGCAAAAGACGAGCAGGAGGGTGCATACGCCTACGGTTTTTTTTCGCATCTCGCCGCAGATGTCATAGCCCACAACTACTTTATCCCGAATCTCGTCCATCAGGTTTCAACATGGAAAAGGATGGGGCATCTTTATTGGGAAGCCAAGGCGGATTATTTTTTCGCCCCCGCCTATATGAGGATTGCGAGGGATGTGTTGAGCGCGGAGCAACTGGGGTGCGACGATCTCCTCAAATCGGCTGTAGGAAAGGGAAGAAACGGGCTGAGGGCAAAGAGGCAACTATTCACCCAGACAGTAAAGCTCTCTGATTTTCTTTGCGGTTCACAATCCGTGTCTCTCGTGAACAGGGGGTCCCGCTACCAGATTTCTCCTGAGTATCTTTCCTCCATGGTTGGTCTTTCCTATCGCCTCGTAAGCGACCTCTTGATCCATCCGGCATCATCGCCCTGCCTCTCCTATGACCCCATCGGGAGTAAAAACCTGAAACTGGCGAGCCAAAACGCCATAATATCACGGCTTTTCGACATCCCCCGCCCGAGTTATCTCTTCAGGGTGGATCAAGAACTTCTCGAGGTGTGAAGGGATTATGGGTTCCATAAGAATACTTCCGGAAAAGGTGGCCGCCCAGATTGCGGCAGGGGAGGTTGTGGAGAGGCCGGCCTCGGTGGTCAGAGAATTGACCGACAACAGCATTGATGCGGGATCAGACAGAATCGTCATAAGGATCCAGAGCGGGGGAAAGAGACTTATCAGGGTAAGCGATAACGGCACGGGGATGACCAGAGACGATCTTCTGTTGTGCGTTGAAAGGCATGCCACAAGCAAAATAACGACCCTGTCCGATCTTTTTGCCATAAAGACCCTCGGGTTCAGAGGAGAGGCCCTGCCAAGTATTTCCTCGGTATCCAGGATGCAGATCACCTCCCGCACCGGGGATCAATTGATCGGTCACCGGCTGGAGGTCATCGGGGGCAGGTTGAAGTCGATTGAAGAGACGGGAGCTCCGGCCGGAACCACCATAGAAGTAAGGGACCTTTTCTTTAATGTGCCCGTCAGGAGAAAGTTCTTGCGGGCCACAAAAACAGAGACCCATCACATTATGGAGACCCTCTCCAGGATAGCCCTGCCCCATACCTCGATCCATTTTCGCCTGGACGAGGAGGAGAAGATGCTCTTGAACTTCCCGGCGACGGAGAACTTTTTAGACCGGCTTTCTGCGCTCCTGGGGGGAAAGGCGGCCTCTTCCATGATCGAGGCGCATCAAGAGGCGGGTGAAACAGGGGTCAGCATTTTTCTATCCCCGCCGGACCTGAGCAGGACCAGAGGGGATCATATCTTTGTCTACGTGAATGGGAGACATATCAGGGACAGAATGCTCACACGGGCTATCATGGAAGGTTATGGCCAGCGCTTGATGAAAGGGCATTACCCTCAGGCTGTGGTTTTCCTGGAAATGAATCCTTCCCTTGTGGACGTCAATGTCCATCCGACAAAACAGGAAGTCCGCTTCCACCAAGGGCCCTTCGTATATGAAATCCTGACATCCGCCATTGAAAAGGCATTAAGAGGGCTTTTTCACTTTGGGTTTGAGAAAGGTCCTGCTTCGGGCGAAGGGCCGGAGGAAGTTCCCTTTGGTGGATTGGCCGGAGCCGAACCCATCCCGGCCTATTCGGGAGTTCAAGAACAAGGCCCGGTCTATGGAGAAAAGGGATTTCAGGATGGGTATGTCAACAAGGATACTCCTCATATCCTCGGGCAACTGAAGGATACCTATATTCTATGCCAGGCCAAAGACGGCCTTCTGATGATCGATCAGCACGCGGCCCATGAAAGGATCGTCTATGAGACCCTCAAGAGATCTTTCAGGAACTCCAAGGTTGAAGGTCAACCCTTCTTGATCCCTCCCAAGCTGGAATTCTCCATGAAAGAGGCGGATATCATCCAGAAGAAGATGGACCAGTTGGCCAGATTCGGAGTGGAAATCGAACACTTCGGCGGCAACACTTTTTTACTGAGATCGGTACCCGCCATCTTGGTGAATGGGAAATGGGAGGAATTCTTGAAAGACGTGGTTCTCCTCCTCGAGGAGGAGGCTGAGTTTACGAATGACAAGGCTATGGACAGGTTGCTGACCGCAATGGCGTGCCACGGCGCTATCAGGGCGGGTCAGCCTCTATCTCACGGCGAGATGGCGTCGCTCCTGAAAGAGTTGGGTGAGACGGAACTGTCTACGAACTGCCCCCATGGACGGCCCGTTATCAAGAAATTCACCTATGTCGAAATAGAGAGAATGTTTAAAAGGGTTCTCTGACGGTGGCCGCTGATTGAACGATGAATATCACAGATGATCATAGACAAAAGCTGATCATTATTACAGGTCCCACGGCCTCAGGAAAGAGTTCACTGGCCGTGGACCTAGCCCTATACTTCGAGGGAGAGATCGTCAATGCGGATTCCATGCAGGTTTACCGCGGCATGGATGTGGGGACGGCCAAACCAACGATGGCGGAGAGGAGGGGTATCCCTCACCACCTGATTGATGTCGCTGATCCGGATGAGGCGTTTAACGCCGGCGTCTATCGAGCGCTTTCCCTTCCGGTGATAGAAGAGATGAAATCCAGGCAAAAGGTGTGCTTTGTGGTCGGCGGAACCGGCCTCTATATCAGAACCCTGCTCGGCGGCCTCCTTAATTGTCCGCCGAGTGATCCTTCCCTGAGGGAAGGGCTGCGTCGACAGATGGTGGAGTCCGGACCTGCCCTCCTACACAAGAGACTGGAAGGACTTGACCCTGAATCTGCACAGAAGATCCACCCTCACGACAAGGTGAGGATCATGCGCGCCCTGGAAGTCATTGAACTGGCGAA
>JAZDGZ010000589.1:0-4160 GCA_043806375.1 Pseudomonadota bacterium
GGCTGGGCCATATAACCGATATGGGGCTTGATGCTCTCGGGTGCGGCGCTCACGTCCAGACCCATGACCGAGGCCCTCCCCCCGCTGGGTCGGATGAGGCCGCAGAGGGTCCTGAGGCAGGTCGTCTTTCCAGCCCCGTCAGGTCCCACGAGGCCGAATATCTCCCCTTCATCCACGGAAAAGGTCAGGCCGTCGAGGGCCTTGATCTCTCCAAAGGAACGGGACAGGTTTTCAACGTCTACGATTGCCATGGCTCTTACCGTAAATGGACATCCACAGGCATCCCCGCCTTAAGCTCCTGGTTGGGGTTCTCCAGGGTGACCTTGATGCGGTAGACCAGTTTAACGCGCTCCTCTTTGGTCTGGACGTTTTTGGGGGTGAACTCGGCCTGGGGTGAAATGTAGGTGACGGTGCCGGGGTAGGTCTTGCCCGGAAAGGTGTCGGAGATGACTTCAGCCTGCTGTCCGAGGCGGACGTGACCGAGGCGTGTCTCGGGCACATAGGTTTTGACCCAAACCCTGTCCAGCTGAGCCATGGTGATGACCGGTGTCCCGGCCTGCACGAATTCGCCCTCTTCAACGTCCTTGACGGTGACAAAACCGTCAAAAGGGGCATAAATCCTGGCGTTGGCAAGATCGTCTTCTGCCGCGGCGAGCATGGCCTTGGCATAATCCGCTTGGGCCTGGAGTGCCTTGAGGTCCAGTCTCATCTTCTCGACCTCCAGCCTTCCCGCCTCAGCAACGCTGAGGGTCGCGTCAGAACCGGCCAGGTTGGCCTTGCCCTCGAGAACCATCTCCCGGCGCGGCCCGGCCTTGATCAGCTTGAAGCGTTCTTCCGCAGCCTCGTAGGAAGCCCGGGCAGCCTCTGCGCTCGTGCGGGCGGCGTCGTATTGGCTGAGCGAGATAATCCGGCGCTCGAAAAGGTTTTTCATCCTCTCGAGGTCCCGCTCGCGGTTTTCCCATTCGGTCCTGGCCCTGTCCCGTGCCGCTGCCGCCTCGGCGATCTCCTCCTCCCTTGAGCCGGTCTTGAGGCTCTGGTAGCGGGCGCCTGCCGCGGAGACGCCCGCCTCGGCTCGCCTGACCTCGGCGGCTACCACATCGTCCTTGATCTTTGTGGCCAGGGTGAGTGAGGCCTGGCGCGCTTCGAGCTCCCTGATCTGGGCTGCCGCCTGATCGCGCCGTGCTCTTAGCACCGTCTGCTCCAGTTCGGCCAGGAGGGCCCCCTTCTTGAGGTCGTCCCCCTCCTCCACCAGGAGACGAGAGACGTGACCCGGCAGGCGAAAGCTCATGTCCACCTCGGTCACCTCGATGTGCCCGGAGGCTGCGATGTCAGAATCCGAGAGGGCAGGGCGTAGATACCGGAAGTAATAGACAAGGGCCCCTCCTGCCAGGAGGACGAGGATGGGAACCAGGATCTTGCGTCCCTTCATAGGTTACTCCTTCTTGGAATCGCCCGTAATCAAGGCCAAATAGGCCAAGGCCATGGCCTTGACGGCGACCCGTCGTTGTTTCAGATATTCTTTGAAGTCCGAGAGGTCAAAATCGAAAAGGCCCTCCAACAGGGGAGGGCTCGTGAAGCTGATGACACACATGCCGACGATGTTGAGGACGAGGTGGATCACCTCGGAGGGGCTCAATTCCAGTTCATCGGCCACGCGGCCCACCAGGTCTAAAGGACCAAGGCCCGCGGCCTGGAGGTCGCTCTCTTTCAGTTCCCGGAAGATCTTCCTAAAACGCTCCCCCCCGTCCACCACCTCTCGCAGGATGATTTTGAGAAAGCCCGGGTTGAGCTCATAGTTGTCCATGTAGGAGTCCACGACCTGGTGCAGGCGCGTATTGAGGGGCGCCTTTCCGAGCCAGGCCTCTCCCACCTGTGTCAGGATCCTTTTCATGGCCGCCTTGATGACCTGGCCGTAGAGATTCTCCTTGGACCGGAAGTAGTAATGGAGCATGGCCTTGTTCACCCCGGCTGCGTCGGCTATGGCCTGGGTGCGGGCCCCATAGAAGCCGTTCGCCGCGAATTCATCGGTAGCCGCTGCAAGGATTCGATCCTCCGGAGAGGCCTGTTCCAGTGGGGGCGGGGTCGAATTGGTTGTCATGGCGGAACTCACTGAATAGTTTAACTAACCGGTTGGTTTATCTTTTTGAAAAATAGACCGGATGGTCAGTTCTGTCAAGCAGAATTCATCTTCTGCCGTCGATATGATATGAGGAGATTTGCCTCGCGACCTCTGGCAGGTTGCTGAAAAACACCTGCTCGTGTGCTGTCCCAGAAATAAAGTGACTAATTACTCGATCGTTCAGTCATCCTAAATGGGACATTTTAAACTCGAAATTCGAATATCGAAATACGAAACAAACCCGAATCTCAAATGACCAAATTCCGAAACATGTTTAGGGCATTGGAAGATTTGAATTTTGATATTGTTTCGAAACCGGGGACCCGCCCGAAGGGTGGGGAGTCCAAGCGCAGCGCGGACAATTTCGGATTTCGATATTCGGATTTTACAACCATCCACAAGTCTATTGAATTGCCAAAATCAGGGACATAACTTTTGAGACACGGCACTAGAGTGGCAAGGGCCGGGGGGATGTTTTGGCAAAGGCTGAATGCGTGCGACAACCGCTAAAGATTGACATAATTGGACATTTAAATTAAAATTTCAAGTGATTAAAAGTACCTACTGAAAAAGCGACCAATCGACCGCTTATAAAGGAATTTTGAGACTCCCACGAATGGCCAACCAAGAGTTCCAGACAATGCCTGCCAGTCAGAGGGAAGAGAAGGGTTCGCTCTACGAGAAGATCAGGGATCTCTTCAGGAGATTGCGGGACGTCCGATCAGCAGGCTATTCCGACAGGCGAAACCGCAAGGAGCGTAGAACAAGGCAAGATCGACGCATCAGTCAGAGAGCCTTCAGCGGTCCGGACCGAAGAAGCGGCGAGGATCGAAGAAAGGGCCCTCGCAGGACGAGAAGGCTGAGAATCCCTATCTTCATCAAGCTGGCCACCCTGTCGACCCTCCTCATCTTGCTCATCATCTCCAGCATCGGCTTTTCCATCCTGAAGGAGCAAAGAAATCAGTTTACAGGCCAACTGATCAGTCTCGGGGAGAGCCTGGTGCGCATCGCCAAGAGCAACGCCCCGGACAAGATCCTGGGAGAAGAGGACCTGGCGCTGTTTCAGCTGGTCAAGGACATAGCGGAAAACGAGCAGGTGATCTACGCCCTGATCACGAACAAACGGAATATCGTCATGGCCGACAGCCGTATGGAGGGGGTGGGAAGGCCCTGCGAGAGACCCCGAAACATCCAGTTCGTAAGTCAGGATGGAGGCTTGAGGAGAGGGATCTATTCCCGGAAAGGGGAAGAGCTCCTCTTTTTCGAGGCCCCCGTGACCTATCAAGACCTCAAGGTGGGTGCGGTTCACCTGGTCATCTCGAAGAAGAAAATCCTGGAAAACCTGAGGGAGGCGAAGATCTATTTCTTGCTCCTCACGATGTGCATGACGGCCCTGGGGATTTTCCTGAGCCTCGGCCTCAGCCTCTACTTCTCCCGGCCCATCAGACAGCTGTCAGAGATCACGAGGGCTTTGGGTATGGGAGAATTCGGCCGGCGAATCAGCGTGGATCGTGACGATGAATTGGGAGATCTCGCCTATGCCTTTAACCGGATGGCAGAAGACCTCGAACTCAATGAGAAGGTCAAAGCCTCCTTTGGCCGGTATGTGACACCGGAAATCGTGGAGATGATCCTTTCCAATCCCGCCAGGGGGTGGATGAAAGGTTCCAAGGTCCAGGCCACGGTCCTTTTTGTGGATATCAGGGGTTTTACCAGCCTGTCGGAAAACAGGGATCCGGAGGGGGTTGTGGATCTCCTGAACGACTACCTTACGCGCGTAACGGATGCTGTGATCAAATACGGCGGACATGTCAACAAGTTCGTGGGGGATGAGGTCATGGCCGTCTTCGGGGCCCCGGTCCCCAAGCAGGATCATGCCGAGGCGGCGGTCAGGGCCGCTCTGGACATTCAGGCGCAGATCGAAGAACTCAACCTTAGAAGGATCACGGAACGGGCCCCCATCGGGGTGGGGGTAGGGATCAACTCAGGCGAGATGGTGGAGGGAAACCTCGGTTCGGAGAAGAGGATGGAATACACCGTG
>JAZDGZ010000590.1:0-5763 GCA_043806375.1 Pseudomonadota bacterium
AGGATCTGATGCTGGGGCTGAGGCATTTCGAGAAGATCGGCTTTGGGTATACCGGATTCGCGCCTGAAATGAGGGCGGAGTATCGGCTGTTTAAACATTACGTGAAGGTCGGCAAGCTGATCGGAATGGATGTTTCCGAGAAATAGAGGGAACCATACCTGCTATTGCCGGTACAGTTGACCAGGGGGTCACTCTGTTATTGCAATACAGCGGGTCGGAATTCCGGCTTAATCCTGCTGGACCATTTTGTCACCCTGACCCAGTCCGTTCGCTTTTCTTCACGGGACCTTCGTTCTTCTCCACTCCTTCTATCGGCCCCGTCACGAAGATATCTCCGGTTGTGTATGATACGCCGGCCTCTCCCGGAACGTCTGTCAAATGGTAAGCGAAGATTTTCTGCCATTTTCAAATTCCTCCAGTATCATGTCTATGGTTATCCCTTTCCAAACCTCCAGCGCTTGCAAGACCGACCGAAATTGGGGCAGACTTGCCCCATCTTAGATGTAGGGCTCCCCTCCGGAAACAAAGGTCTCCAGGATGTTCCCCCGTGTAATGGGGAGGAGCAGGTGCGAGGGGTAATCCGCGTTATGGTATACCCTGATGCGCGATGCTGATCTCCTGTGGAGGTGGCCGACCGCGTTCATTTCAAGGGGATTCTTAGGTTGGTCGTCCGTGCAACTGATACGCAGCTTGATCTTCGAACCGGCCTTGAACAGGTTTCCGGTCGGCACAACGGGTATGTTGAACTCGTAGATTTCGCCGGGGACCAGAGGCTCGGAGGAGGAATGGGGATGAAAAGGCTCCCACGGTTTGGAGCGTTCTTGATCCACTTCCCGGTGTGTTCCCCTTAACCAGCCCCTCGTGAGAATCCTCTCGTTCCCTTCTGCATCGATCTCCCGAAGGCTGATGAACCAGAATATCTCATCATCCGTGGTCGAGGCGTAAAGGTTCAAGACGATGGGGCCGATCACCTCTGTGTTTTCTACCAGCTTGGGTGAGCAGTAGTCGAGGTACCCGCGGCCCCATGGTGAATCGTCAAAAGAGTCAAAGCCTTCATCCGGCTGGCACTGGCGCTCGTACAAGAGTCCGTTGTCATGGAGATAAAACGGGGTCCATTTCGTCTCAGGCAAAGGCCACTCGCCCGCCTCTTTCCACTCATTCAGGCCCATGACAAATAACCTGATGGGCGCCTCTTCCATAATGCCTGTATCTATCCCTTTCAGCCAGTAATCGAACCATCTCAAGGACTCGTACTGAAGCTGGTAGAGGGGGCGGTCCAAATAGGCTGGAGGGCCGATCAGCATCTTTTTCGGGACTTTCAAGTTTTCCCAACTTCGAAAGGCCCCCGGCAAATGAAGGCCGTACATGCCCCAACAGGCGCCGACATAAGCGGGGACGTTGATCGATGGATAGTTCACTTTCCTTTGTTCCCAATAAGGGCCATCATAGGCATGGAGGAGCAGATCCACCAGGATAGGGTTGGTTCCCTTGTCAGGGTTCTTTAAGATCTGGACCAACTCCGGTACACCAGCGATATCTTCATCTTCCAAAAGCCGATCCATTTCTTCTTTACCTGCCGAAGAGGGCTCTACCCGGCCATTGTGAATGGAGCCTGACGCCCACATCCTCCAGAAACCATGGCCCAATATGCCGCCGTGATAGACGGAGTCCCTGTAAAGGTCCGTTGCCGCCCAGGGTGCAAAAATGCACTTGAGGGCCGGGGGATTTAAGGCGGCTATGAACAACTGGATCCAGGCAAAATAGGAGACCCCGAACATACCGACCTTGCCGCTGCACCAAGGCTGTCTTGCGATCCACTCTATGGCCTCGGCCCCGTCCTGGAGTTCCCGGGGGGCGAGGAAGGTGTATTTGCCGCCGGATTTCCCTGTTCCACGGACATTGGCAATCACATAAACGTATCCGCGGGGGACGTAGGCATAGGGGTCCCCGGCTTCAATGTAGGCATTGCCCTCCTCCTGGCCGGGAAGCCTGAAGAAGTTGGTGGAAAAGGACCGGGTCATCATCGGTGCTGTTTGAGCCGTTTGATTATAGGGGTGAAATCCGAAAATAGCCGGAAATTGCCCGTCACTCTCGGGGCGGAAGATATCGGCATTGAGATCGATTCCGTCACTCATGGCGATTTTTACGTCACGTTCAATGACCACCTTGTATCTTGGCTCTGAGGTCTTCCAGGTCTTACTGAACATCTCACCTTCCTCCTTAGAAAACAGCATGCAAAGGCATCGCCGCCCCCCTCGTTTGACAGGGCCCCGACCTCCCCCTTCGGAAAACACCCCTTAGGCCGGATCAGTCAGACACAGACACTGTCAGCGCTCCCTTCGCCTATTCCATTCACTCAGGGTCAGCAGAAAGGCCACGCCAAAACCGCCAATGTTTATCGAAAGACTGAGGACATCGGCGTGGCTTCGAATGGGAATCAGAAGGGCCAATCCGGCAAGTCCGAAGAGAATCCGCTTGATGGGGCCGAGCCTGCTGAACAAATACCCAACCAAGGCCGCGCTGAGCACAAAACAGCCCGACATGGCGGTGGCAAAGGCCACAAGGATTTCTCCCCACGAACCGATGAAGAGCAGCGCAGGGAAAAAGACGAAAAGAAAAGGCACGATGTAGGATATGATGCCGAGGCGTGCGGCCGCCAAGCCCGTGCGCATGGGTTCCGAACCTGCGATGGCCGCCCCGGCATAAGCGGCGATGCAGACGGGCGGTGTGATCATGGAGAGGCCCGCATAATATAAAATGAACATATGCGCCGCCATCGGCACGACCCCGAGCTCAACCATGACCGGTCCCATAAGGACGGCCAAGACAATATACGCGGGAAGGGTCGGCATCCCCATCCCCAGGATGAAACAGGCGAGGGCGATGATCGGCATAAGCACGAAGATATTCCCTCCCGCAACCTTGGCGAGATTGAGTGAAACAAGAAACCCCACCCCGGTATAAGATATGGTTCCGACGACGATCCCGGCCATAGCGGCGATAGGGCAGATGAGGAGCAGGGCTCGGCCGGTCTGACTCAAGCCCTCGAGGATCCACCCGAGCCGAAAGCGCGTCTCTTTCTGGATCAGGAGGCCGACGACCAGGATGGAGAGCACGCCCACCAGGGCGCTCTTTTCAGGAGAGAGATACAGGAGGAACAGGGCGGCGATCAGGGCTCCGAAGGGGATGATGAACAAATAGCTCTTGTTCAGAACGCCGGCTATCTTGGGCAGTTGCTCCTGAGGCAGGCCTTTCATGCCGCCTTTTCCCGCCTCCATATCCACCTGAAAAAAGATGGCCGCATAGTAGAGGAGGGCAGGGATCAGGGCGGCGATGGCGACTTGCCGATAAGGCACCCCGAGGAGTTCGGCCATGACGAAGGCGGTGACCCCCATGATGGGGGGGCACAACTGGCCGCCTGTGGAGGCGACCGATTCGATGGCGCCGGCCAGATGGGGTTTGTAGCCGATCTTCTTCATGAGCGGGATCGTCACGACGCCTGTCGTTGCCACGTTGGCAACGACCACCCCGGAGATCGTTCCAAAGAGCGTTGAGGCAACCACGGCGATCTTTGCCGGCCCGCCGCGGTATCGGCCGAAGCAGGCCATGGCGATATCGGTGATGAAGGCTCCCCCACCGATGCTGAACATCAGGTTGCCGAAGAGAACGAAGGCTAGAACGATGATGGCGGCGACGCCGAAGATCATGCTCAGCATCCCGTTCGTTTCCAGAAAGAGGTAATTCACCTGCTGGGGAAAGGGGATGTTCATTCCGGAGAAGAAATCGGAGAGCATCCACGCGAAGTGGGGAAAGAGGATGAAAAGGAGACCGAAGCCTGCGAGGATCCAATTGGTCACTCGGCGGGACGCCTCCACGATGAGGGCCAAGCCGATGGTGCCGAGGATCACCCGATCAGGCGTAATGGTGCCCAGTGACAAAGCTATCTGCTGATAGAATATGGCGATGTAAAGACCGATGACCACTCCCAACAGGGCCAGAATCAGGTCATACCAAGGGATCCTGTCGCGGGGCGCCGTTTTGGTCATGGGGACCAGGATGAAGGTGCAGGGCAATATCATGGCCAAAATAAGGCCGTAGTATTGTTCTCTTAGGATGGCCCACTCGAAGTAGAAAGGGATATCCATGACAAAAAAGCACCCTACCAGGGGCATGGCGATGAAGGTCATCCTTGTCAAGCGGCCTGACCACCCATCCAGATTTCTGTAGAGACCGGACGACGCGGCAGGAGACTTGGCCTGTTTGTCGCTCATAAGGATAGGCTCCGATCCGCAACAACCCCCCCAAAGGGGGTCATTGCGGACAAAACGAGAGTGAACAACAAAGGCAAGAAGTCATTGCGAGGACCCCGCACTTGTCGAAGATCCCGGTACAACCGGGGATGCGGAGGACGCGGCAATCCCCTGAGATTGCCTTTCGGCCTTGAACTCGAGGCCGAAAGGCTTTGGCGGGGCGCGCAATGACTCGGTGAGGGTTGTCAACTGATTTAGGTCGTTCACTGTAGACAAAAGGTTTTGATTCGCCGGAATTATTTCATCGCTAAGAGTTGCTGCTGTTTCTGCTCCATCTCCGGGGTCCACACGCCCTTTTCCTTGTAGAATTTAATGGCGCCGTCATGGTAGGGCAGGGTGAAATTGACGTTGACGAAGACCTCCGGGGTCCAGAACCGGAGTACAGGATGAATGGATTGATAATCCTTGTAATGGTTCCACCAGGTCTCCACAATCTTGTAGGCCACATGATCGGGTAATCTGGTGGATGCGATGTTGGCAAGAGGCGCGCTCCAAAGCGGCGTATTTTCGGGAACCCCGGGAACGCCGCCCGGCTGGATGGTCGTGTAACAACCGGGCATGGCCCTCTGCCCTTCCTTGATCATTTGGGGATCCATGGACTGATTCAGAAAACGAACCCCCACCAGGGAATCCGCCTCGGCAATGGCGCCCATCCCCACGGCGCATACGGTTGCATCAATGCGACCTTCCTGGACCGCCCGGACAGCTGCCACGACTTCCGTCATGGGCGCCGTCTTGACATCGTTCAGGGTGAGGCCGCCGTTCAGAAGACAGGAAAGCGTGATCGAGACGTTTGGAGGAAAGGCGGTCCAGGGCCATGCGATCCTTTTTCCCTTCAGTTCACGAACCTCTTTCAGCCCGGAATCCTTGCGAACAAGGAAACCCATCTTGAACAAGGCGCCTGCATTAAGGATTCGAATGTTAGGGGTCTTGGGGTAAGGCGGCTTTTCGGGAAAGCCCCCCGGGATGGGCGGCGGCGCGGCTTTGCCGGTCCAAATCTGATACATGGCTGCGAAATTCTCCATGGCGAGATCGACCGTTCCCTGCTGGCTCAGCATGGGAAGCCATGTGGTGGCCCCTGCGGTCGGGACGACGACCATGGTCATCGGGGACTTATCAGAGGCGACCTTGCACAGCCCGCTGATGATGGTATAAAGCAGCGTGCCCGGTGAAAGGGATGCATAACGGATGACCTTGGGGTATTCGGCGCCCGACTGAGCCGAAACGGGTCCGGCCGCAAACCCCATAAGAAACAGGGAAGCGATAATAATCGGGGCACAGATGAGATACATTTTTCGCCGTTTTTCTCTTGTCATAACAGAACCTCCTTGTCCAAATTGACGTTAAAGGGTTGGTATGAACACGCCTTGGTCCAACATTCCCCGGTAAGGGGGTGAGGGACCGGTTTCACTGGCAGGTGAAAGAAAAACCCAGCAACGGGCATCGGTGAAGA
>JAZDGZ010000591.1:0-13187 GCA_043806375.1 Pseudomonadota bacterium
TGTCCTCAGGATCGGAATTCTCAAGATCTACGCCAGAAACCTCATGTCAGCTCTCATCTCCGCATACCAGGACAAATACCCGGGGATCCAGGTGGTGGTGGAGGAAGGCAATGCAAAGGAGATTATCCGCACTCTGCTTGATGATAAAACCGAACTGGGATTGATTGCCACCGCATCTTTCACTCCCCCTCAGCTGAATGTTATTCCCTATTTTCAGGAAGAGACGATATTAGTCCTGCCGAACTGGCATCCTCTAAGCAAGAAGAAAATAATTTCCTTGAAGGATTTAGGTAACGAAGCCCTGATCGTCCGGGAAAGGGGGGCAACGTCACGTGAGTTTATTATGGAGAAGTACCGGGAGGCCAAGATCGTTCCCCGCATTCTCATCGAGATCAGCAATCCCTTATTTATCATAGAGCAGGTGGAGGCAGGCAAAGGGATTGCCTTCATCGCCAAATCGTTCTTGAAAGAACATCTTAAACGGGGTTCCTTAAAGGCCCGGCCTTTAGCTGAGGGACCTTTCACGATTGACATCGGTATCGCCCATTCGAAAAACCGGACATTGTCGCCGGCAGCCCGAGCTTTCATGGAACTTATGATAGAAAGGAAAAATGGTTTAATCTCGACAAAGGCAACGAGGCCTCTTACGGGAGCAGATTAAATCTTTGGGCCCCATTACTCATGAGGGGATTGGAGATCGATGCTGAAAGCTCTTTGAAAGCCGTTTTTTCCAACTGATCTGATTGCTTGTTTAGGGTCACCCCCTGATCGACTGTACCACGAATAAGAGGTGTAGTTGTACAAAAGGGGGTCACTATACTTGGGCCTTAAGAGTCGACATCCGGACACATGGTTCTATGCCGACAAAAATGAAAACCTCCTGACATGATTTTCCCCTTATTTCTGGGGCTTATGGTTGCCCCTGCTCCCGGAATGGGCGGGAATGGTGAGCACGCCGTCGCCTTTCGCGTCTTCCAGATCGAACCACCATTTGTTCTCATGCTTGGGCTCGCCGTACCCCATGATATCGTCGCCCCGGATCGCAAATTTTCGGGCCGCAGGCACATGTCGCATGGTCCATTCCATAAAGCGGTGAAAGGGGGTATAGGGAACAAGGTCTATTTCTGAGTCAGAGCTAGTGCTATTTTCCGTATCTCGCTATTGGCCAGAGCCTCAAGCTTCTTTTTGATGATTCGTGAATAATACTCTTGCTCGGTCTTAGTAAGAGGCTTTCCATTGAGTTTCTTAAGGACGAGTTCCTTTTGTTTTTCAGGGAACAGGGTACTCAGGTGAAGATTCAACTGGAATGACCGCAGCTGCTTTTTCCCTTCCTTCACGCGGGCGGACTCGGATCTCTCAAGGTCTGTTGCATACCGCCTGAGCGCATTTTGAAGACGCTCTATCGAGACGGACAACCCCTTGCCCAGCTCTATCTTTTCATTTGCCAGCAGATGGCCATACTTCAGTCTAAGCCCCTCCGCGAACTGCTCAATACCTTCCGGTTTTTCCAAGCCCTCCAGGGTTAGCAAATCGGTGCTCCCTAAAATCAGTTTCTCCAGTCTCCGCCTTTTTTGACTTCTCTCCCTGTGTCTTGAAAGCAGAGCACGGATGTCCAGCTTGATTCCTTGATGCGCACAGTTTGCTAAGACAACCGGGAAGGCTTCGACTAGCCTGGCGTCAGTGGAATTGGCCAACTCGTCAAGAACATCATATGTCTGTTCTTTTCCTAGCTTCCTTTTTCCCGCAGAAAAGAGCTGGTATCCAAGCTGGTCTAAAGCTGTGATCAATTTCTCTTTTCTCATACGTACGACCTTGCTTTTTCAAGATATGCCTTAGTCACCATTCTCTTTTCAAATAATTCTTCCACAAACAAAATTGTATCTATACATACAATTGATTTGTATTAATAGCTACAAAAAGCGCTAGGGATCAAGCAGACCCAGTCCGAGTGGAAAAGCCGGGATCCATCCTTTTGGTAAGGCTTTGTGATTGGGCGACGTGCGGTAACGTTCTTCGTATACAACCAACCGATCGCAGATAATAGTTGACTTTGCCTTCTTGCGATAGCTGCTCTTACTGACGGAGAAAAGGAACAAGCCGCTAAACTATTAATGT
The DNA here is from genome assembly GCA_043806375.1 of Pseudomonadota bacterium. Classification (GTDB taxonomy): domain Bacteria; phylum Desulfobacterota; class DSM-4660; order Desulfatiglandales; family HGW-15; genus JAZDGZ01. The sequence goes on from JAZDGZ010000591.1 coordinate 2,116, forward strand.
CTTATTTCGGGGGTTTATGGTTGCCTCTTCTGCATCACACCTTTTCTATTTCATGCGCCCAGATAGGCTTTTCTGATCTGCGGGTCTGCCGCCAGTCTTAGACTCGTGTCGCTCATGACGATTTCACCTGTCTCGATCACATAGCCACGATCAGCAGACTGCAAAGCCTTCCGGGCATTCTGCTCCACCAGAAGAATCGTGACCCCCTGCCTGTGGAGCTCCCGAATGACTTTGAAAGTCTCCTCCACATAAATGGGCATCAAGCCCAGTGAGACCTCGTCCATCAGGATCATCCGCGGCTTTGACATTAAAGCCCTTCCGATAGCCAGCATCTGCTGCTCCCCCCCGCTCAGGGTTTTCCCTACCTGGTGGTTCCGCTCCTTCAGCACGGGAAAAAGCTGAAAAGCTTCATCCATGCTGGCTTGGAGGGTTTTCAGGTCTCTCTGAATATAGGCCCCCATGAGCAGGTTCTCCCTCACCGTGAGGTCGGCAAAGATCTTTCGGCCTTCGGGCACAAGGCTGATTCCCAAACGGGCACGCTGGTGCGGCGGGGCTGAGGTGATGTTTTGCCCCTGAAAGACGATATCTCCCCTCCGGCACTTCACCAGCCCCATGATCGATCTGAGAATGGTGCTTTTTCCGGCTCCGTTGGCGCCGATGATGGTGACGAGTTCCCCTTCCTGGACAGAGAAACTCACCCCGCGGAGGGCCAGGAATTCCCCATAGGAGACCTCGACGGATTTGACATCAAGCATCTTCCGTCTCCCTTCCCAGGTAAGCTTCGATCACCTGGGGATTCGTGCGAATTTCATCGGGGGAACCCTCGGCGATCTTGCTCCCGTGGTCGAGAACCACGATTCTCTCACACAGGTCCATGACCACCTGCATGTTGTGTTCGATGAGGAGAACGCCGATTCCTTGATCCCGCAGCATTCGGATGAGTTCCATGAGCTGATACGATTCTTCGTAGCGTAAGCCTCCCGAAGGTTCATCCAGGAGAAGGAGCCTTGGCTGAAGGGCTAGAGCGCGGGCGATTTCGAGCCTTTTCTTGAAGCCGAGGGGTAAGTTCTTGGCCAGGCTCTTCGCATAGGGCCCGATGCCGGTTCTTTCGATGAGATGGTGAACTTCCTGAAGGGCTTCTGGCCGCCGGCACGGTCCCATGGAATTCCACAGAGAGGGGTAGATGTGATGCCCGAAAGCCACGAGCACATTCGTCTCCACATCCAGGTTCTGGAAAGGCCGCACAATCTGAAACGTTCGGCCGATACCAAGATGACTGATCTCATGGGACTTCATGCGAAGAAGACTTTTGCCCTGAAACAGAACCTCGCCGGTCGTGGACGGATAGATGCCGGAGATAATGTTGAACAGGGTCGTCTTCCCGGCTCCGTTCGGCCCGATGATCCCCAGGATCTTGCCTGATTCGGCCGTGAAGCTCACCTCATCCAGCGCCCGAAGTCCTGCAAAGTCCTTGCTCAGGGATCTCACTTCCAGCAGGGGCATGGATTCAACTCCCTGGCCTGAGCCGGCTCAGGCCTTTGGTGAAAGACTTCAAGAGGATGGAATCCGTGCCGAGAAGCCCGCTCGGCTGGAAACGCATCATGGCCACCAAAAGCAACCCGTACAAGAGAGTTCGGTACTCCATGATAGGCCGCGATATCTCAGGAAGAATTCCCAGCAAAGCCGCCCCGACGAGGGGTCCCCAGCGTGTCCCGATGCCGCCGAACACCACCATGCATAGGATCAAGATGGACTGACCGAATCCGAAGTTCTGGGGCATAATAAAAGTCAGGAAATGGGCGTAAAAGCCGCCAGCCAAGCCGGCCAGGCCGCTTCCAAGGACAAAGGCAAGCACTTTGAAACGCACGATGTCCACGCTCATGGCCGATGCGGCCTGTTCGTCTTCACGAATAGAGGCCCATGCAAGGCCGATCCAGGAGCGGCTCAGTCGATAGTCCAGAAGCAAGAGAAGGATGAGCACCGCCAGAATGAGGATGAGATACTCGCTCTTGGTCATCTCCCTGCCGAACCAACTCGGAAGGTTGATCCCGCCGATGCCCATAGCGCCACCAAAGAACGGGATGTAAAGGAAAACCGCTTCGATCACAAAGCCGATGCCCATGGTGGTAATGGCCAGGAAATCATCCCGGACTCTCAAACAGGGAATGCCCAGGATTGCACCGACCATTCCCGCCGCCACGGCTGCAAGAGGGACATCAATCCAAAAAGGGAGGCCTGCTTTGGTGTAAAGAATCCCAGCGGTATAAGCCCCGATGCCGAAAAACGCCGCATGGCCGAGGGAGATCTGGCCGGCATGGCCTGTAATGATATTCAGGCTATGCGCCAGGATAGCATAGATGGCAATGGTAATTAGGATCGTAACAACGTAACCGCTCATCGTCTTACTTGAACCAGGTTTAAGTTGATTCAAGCCTTACCTAGAAGGCCGTAAGGTCTGAACATGAGGACCAGAATCATGGCAATAAAAGCAACGGCATCCCTCGGGAAAGGAACGGACAGCACGCCGATGAAGAAGGTCTCGGCAAGCCCGACAATGACCGACGCGAGCACGGTTCCTGGAATACTTCCAAGCCCGCCTAAAACGACGATGGCCAGGGCCTTGTAAGCCGGAATGCTCCCCATCGTCGGCCAGACCTGATTGTCGTAAACCCCGATCAGAACTCCGGCTGCACCGGCCATGACGGAACCGATGATGAAATTCATCGCAATGATCGCGCTCACATTGACGCCGAAGGTCGACGCCGTCGTCGAATCCAGCGCGCAAGCCCGCATGGCGAGCCCCATTTTCGTTCTGGTCATGAAAAGCCAGAGGAAAAGGAGGATCAGAACAGTGACCAGGATGATGAGAACCTGCGTCTCAGTGAGCCGGAAACTGCCGATAGAAATCTCGCCAAGTCCCACCTTGGCGTTGTAAACCAACGTATGGGGACCTGCCACAATTCTGAAGGCTTCTTCCATGGCCGTGAACAGGCCGATGGACACTATGAGGGGCGCAATCCTCGGCATGTGAAGGATCGGCGTGTAAAGAAAACGTTCCACCAGGTATCCGGCAATGGCCGCACCCGCCATGCCTGCGAGAAGAGAAAGCCAGAAGTTATCGATCAGACGGAAAGAAATCAATCCTACGTAGGCGCCCAGGGTGTAGATCCCGGCGTGGGCCACGTGGAGGATTCGAAGAATGCCGTAGACCATCGTGAGGCCCAGAGAGATGAGCGCATAAACGCTGCCCACGGCAATCCCGTTTGCCAATTGCTGCCAGATCATGTTCAGCCTTTGGATGTTCCCCTCACCCCTTCCCCGGACGGAGAGGAGAGGGTGCGGGGGCTATACCGAACACACAGGCCTGGTCCCATCAGCCTTTTTTCGGAGGCGTGATAATCTCGGGATTGTCGATAATGGCCTTTCTCCTGAATTTGCCGTCTTTGACGACCTGGATCTGAACCGGCTTTACCACCTCGCCCTGAACAAACCGGCTGATTTTCCCCGTCAGGCCGTTATAATCTTTTGTCTCGAGAAGAGCCTTCTGGATGGCCTTGGGATCGGTCCCTGCCTTCTTGATGGCGTAAACAAGGATCATGAAGGCGTCATAGCTCGACGCGCCGACCATGTCCGCATCATGCCCATAGGCAGCCCTGTAATTCTTCAGGAAGTTTTGCACCACAGGCCTAGGATCGTCCCTGTCGAGGTTCGTCGCGATAATGACACCCTCTGCCGCATCCCCGGCGATCTCCAGGAACTTGGGAGAATCGAACCCTTCTTCTCCCAGGATCTGGCTCTTGATTCCCAGTTCCTTGGCCTGTCTCACGATAGAAGCCGCCTCATTGTAGTATCCGGCCGCAAAAATCAGATCAGGATTGCCTTCCTTGATGGTGGTGAGATAGGGCCGGAAGTCCTTTTCCCCTGGGAACTTATACATCTGCTTGGTGAGGATGGTGGCTCCGAGCTTTTCCGCCCATGCTGCGAAGCCCGCTGAAATGGAACGACCGAAATCATTGTCCATGGAGATGATGGACATCCGTTTCGCCTTCAAGTCCTTGACTGCGAATTCTGCAGCAGCCGAGCCCTCCACTTCACCGAGAAACCCGTTCCTGAAGATGAAATCGTTTGGTGTCTTTGTGTTGGGATTCCAGGTCACATCCGGGTGAACGGCATATCCTGCGACCATCGGCATCCCCGCCTTCTGGAGAATAGGCGCCACGACCCTGGTCGGGCCGCTGTAGGAACCGCTCACCACACCCACGACCTTGTCTCTTTCGATGAGCCTGTTCGCGATGGCGACGGCTTCCTCGGCCTTGAGGCGGTCATCATAAACGATCAGTTCGACTTTTTTCCCCTTAATCCCACCGCCGTCGTTCACCTCCTTGACTCCCAGCTCTACGGCGTTCTTGGCGCTCATGCCGTCCGCCGCGGCAGGACCGGTGATAGGGGCAAAAAAGCCTATTTTAATTGTGTTCTGGGCCGAAACAGGGGCAGCCACGAAAAAGACCGCCAGGACAGCAGCAACCACACAACATGACCAGACACTGTGCTTTCCCATGGTTAAAAGTCCTCCTTTCATGGGTTTGAATTTACCAACCTTTCTGATATCTATGCAAAAACGGTTATGGAGTCAAGGTGTTTTTTGGCCGCCTTCTCGGAAAGTCCTGTTGGAAGTGCGGTGGGGCTTCACCCCCGGTAGGGGAGGCACAGCTTTTGGTTGCGGCGAAAGTCGTGCACGGGGGTCGCCCCTTTGGAAGAGGCCTAGCGAGCTGATCTCCTTGCCCAAAATCCTTTAAAACTTGACAGACTAAGCAATGTCGTCTAGACAACGCTATGTAATCTCTTCATGAGGCAACATGCTCTCGTTTATTCCCATCGTGACGACCTATACAGTCACTTCGGACAAGAGGCCACTGGAGGCCCTGATGCAGAATAGCGCCTTGCTCTCCCGCGCCTTTCTGGAATATAGGGAAAAGGTGGGTTATGAGACGGCACGTTACTCACCGGACGGCATTTCGGGCGCTTCCACCGGTCTGGGATACTCCATGCAGGCGGGTGATCGCGAACCTGGTCGCCGCCTTTTTCCGAGGACTCGGATACCGTGCGATCCCATCGGGAAATGACACGCTTCTTCATCCGAAAGACGCCCCCTCTTCAACCGCTTTTTCGTGAAGATCGACGATCTTCTCGGGTACGGCAAACCGCTCCTCCGCAAGAACTTCTGGGAGACAGGCGGGTAGGAGAATCGAGGCATTGTCTAACCCATCGAACGTGATATAATGCTTTCGCCAAAAAGGCTTTCTGTTCGGAGAGAGCGGTTTTCATCACTCTTAGGAAAAAGGCGGCCTCTTTCCAAGAAAAGGAACGGCCGACCAGGAGGTGATCAGAAAATGGCACCATCGCCAAAAGAAACCCTGTTGAAGGAACTCCAGATCGGGAGTGGAAAGCCTCGCCCGGTGCGCGCTCCCCGGGGAAGCACCCTTCATTGCAAAGGCTGGCACCAGGAGGCGGCTTTGCGCATGCTGTGCAACAACCTCGATCCTGAGTGCGGCGAGAAACCTTCTGAACTCATCGTTTATGGGGGTACCGGGAAGGCGGCCCGCAACTGGGCCTGCTTTGATGCCATCGTGCATTCCCTCCTCGACCTGGAGAACAACGAAACGCTTCTGGTCCAGTCAGGGAAACCGGTGGGCATTCTCAGAACCCATTCCCACGCGCCAAGAGTGCTCATCGCAAACTCCAACCTCGTAGGGCACTGGGATAACTGGGAACACTTCAACGAACTCGACAAGAAGGGCCTGATGATGTACGGGCAGATGACTGCGGGTTCTTGGATTTACATCGGGACCCAGGGAATTCTTCAGGGCACCTATGAGACTTTCGCCGCGTTGGCTGAGAAGCACTTCGGCGGGTCCCTTTCCGGCCGCATCGTCGTGACTGCGGGCTTGGGGGGAATGGGGGGAGCGCAACCTCTTGCCGTCACCATGAACCAGGGTGTCGCTCTTTGCGTGGAAGTAGATCGGCAGAGGATTCAGAGGCGTCTGAACACCCGGTACCTTGAAACCATGACCGAGAACCTGGATGAAGCCGTTGCTATGGCGCGAAAGGCTGCAGCAGAAAAGCGCGCGCTTTCCATCGGAATCCTGGGAAATGCCGCCGATGTCCTTCCAGCCTTGTCGGAGAAAGGACTCATCCCCGACGTGGTCACGGATCAGACAAGCGCCCATGATGAACTCAACGGTTACGTTCCTGCGTGTATTCCCTATGAAGAGGCCCTGAACCTTCGCAGGACGGATCCTTCCAAATACATCGACATGGCTCTCAATTCCATGGCGGTCCATTGTCGTGCCATCCTGGAGATGCAGAAGCGAGGGGCCGTGGCTTTCGACTATGGGAACAACCTCAGGGCCCAAGCCATGAAGCGGGGCGTGAACAATGCCATGGACTACCCCGGTTTTGTCCCTGCTTATATACGCGATCTCTTCTGCTACGGCGAGGGACCCTTCCGGTGGGCCGCTTTATCCGGAGATCCTCGTGACATCGAGATCACGGATCAGGCTCTGATCCAAGCCTTCCCCCAGAAAACACGTATGGTCCGGTGGCTTCAGATGGCCGGAGAAAAAATCCAACACATGGGGCTTCCCGCCCGAATTTGCTGGCTCGGCTACGGTGAGAGAGAAAAAGCGGGCAAGCTTTTCAATGACCTCGTCGCCTCTGGCAAGGTCTCTGCTCCGGTGGTGATCGGCCGCGACCACCTGGACTGCGGTTCTGTGGCATCCCCTTACCGCGAGACGGAGGCCATGAGGGACGGTTCGGATGCGGTGGCCGATTGGGCTCTGCTGAATTGCATGGTCAACGTGGCCTCAGGTGCAAGCTGGGTGTCTTTTCATGATGGAGGCGGGGTGGGCATCGGATACGCCCTCCACGCCGGCCAAGTGACGTTAGCGGACGGCACTCCGGAAGGTGAGTTGAGAGTGACGACCGTGCTCAGGAACGATCCGGGCACAGGGATCATCCGCCATGCCGATGCCGGCTATCCCGCGGCGATCGAGGTCGCACAAGAGAGGGGCGTCAAGATCCCCATGATCAATATGTATAAATAATGGAGTGCTGGAGTAATGGGGAAAATCCATTTCTTCATTGCCTTAGAAAACTTGATCCTTGAGAAGCTTTGAAGGTTCGAAGCATTTTTTTCTTTTTTGAAACCAACACTCCAATACTCCATCTGATTTATTCAGGCAGAGCCATCTGTCTCTGACCGGGCCCAGAGGACCCGGTTCTCCATATAGAATAAATACAGGAGACAGAAGTCAGGAGAAGGCAGACCATGAAGAGCCAGTTGATTGAGTGTGTCCCCAATTACAGCGAAGGACGCCGCCCCGAGGTGATTGAAGCGATTGTCGAACCCTTTCGCCGTCGACCGGGCTGTATCCTTCTCGATTACCGGGCGGACCAAGACCATAACCGGCTCGTGGTCAGCCTGGTTGGACAGCCGGAACCCATTCAGGCCGCGCTCATCGAATCCGCCCGCGTGGCCATCAAACATATCGATTTGGAAAAACACCGGGGCGGCCACCCCCGGATCGGCGCCGTGGACGTGATTCCCTTTATCCCGATCGAGCATATCGAAATGAACGCCTGCGTGCAAATCGCCCGCGAATTCGGGAAACGCTTCCACAAGGAGACTGGCGTGCCCGTCTATTTCTATGAGGAGGCAGCCCTGAGACCGGAGCGAAGGAATCTGGAAGTCATTCGAAAGGGCCAATTCGAGGCCCTGAAAACCGAAATCACCCGGCCCGAAAGGCACCCTGACGTGGGTGAACCCAAGGTCCACCCGAAGGCCGGAGCCACCGTCATCGGCGCCAGGAAGTTTTTGATCGCCTTCAACGTAAACCTCGGGACCTCTGATCTCAAGGTGGCCAGGGAGATCGCCAAGGCGGTCCGGTCCTCGAGCGGCGGATTGTGCCATGTCAAGGGAATCGGTCTGGCCCTCGAGGAGCGAGGGCTCACTCAGGTGAGCATGAATATCGTGGACTATGAGAAAAACGCCCTTTACCGGGTTGTGGAAATGATCCGGATGGAAGCGAAGAGATGGGGAGTCCTGGTCGTGGAAACCGAGGTCTATGGCATGATCCCCGCAGCAGCACTCCTGGACAGTGTCGCCTACTACATGCAGCTTGCGGGTTTTGAACGAAAGCAGGTGATCGAACTGGCCCTTCTCGACATGCCGGGAAAGGACGAAGAAAAATGAAGCTCGCCGAATTGAGCCTGAAAAAATTTCTGGTGAGCCTTTCCGGCGACTCTCCGGCCCCGGGGGGCGGCAGCGTATCCGCCCTTGCGGGTGCACTAAGTGCGGCGCTCTGTGCCATGGTCGCCCGACTGACCTTGGGAAAAAAAAAATATCGGGACGCGTGGAAAGAGATGGAGCGGCTTCGTGACAGGGCGGACTCGCTCTCCTCCCGGCTCATGGAGCTGGTCGAGGAAGATTCAGCAGCCTACAACAAGGTCGTTGCCGCTTTCCGAATCCCGAAAGAAGACAAGAAAGCAAGGGAAGAAGCCATCCAGTCTGCCTTCAAGGAGGCGGCGTCCGTGCCCATGGAAACCCTTCGGGCTGTGGGCGGGCTGGTGGATCTCGTGAAAACAGCTTTGGATCAAGGCAACCCCAACTGCCTCACGGATGCAGGGGTTTCCGTGCAGCTGGTTCGCGCAGCCGCAAACGGCGCGGCTTATAATGTCAGGATCAATCTCCCTGGAATCAAAGACCAGGGCTTCAACTCCAAGCTCGCCTCTGAAACATTGGAACTACTCGCTCGCATCGAAGGCTCCTTGAAAGAAATGGAAAGGGTTGTGACGGATCGCCTCAAACGAGATGAAGCGTGAAGAAAGACTACTATGCAAAGAAGCTCTCTGCAGAGCGACTGCGGAAAGTCTATGAAGTCGCTTCCCCCAGGGTGAGGCAATACCTAGAAGAAGAGATCCGCTTTGTCCTTGATCGCATCGCACCCGATGCTCGCGTCCTAGAGCTGGGATGCGGATACGGCAGGGTGCTGGAAAGACTGGCCTCCAGAACCAAGAAGATCGTCGGCATTGACACGTCCTGGGAGAGCCTCAAGATAGCCGCCCAACAGGGTCGCGCCGGTTCCATGCTTGCCCTGATGAATGCGGTCTCCCTGGGATTCGCCGAAAAAACCTTTGATCTCGTGGCGTGTATTCAGAACGGGATCTCGGCGTTCAAAGTAGAACCCCTGGATCTGATGCGAGAAGCTGTGCGTGTCACCCGCGCAGGCGGTCGCGTGCTCTTCTCGAGTTACTCTGAAAGCTTCTGGCCCCAACGTGTCGAGTGGTTCCGGGAACAAGCCGGCCATGGGCTTCTCGGAGAGATCGACGAGGAGGCGACAGGCAACGGCGTGATCGTTTGCAAGGACGGTTTCAAGGCCACCACCTTCAGCCCGGATGCCTTTCTTGCTCTTGCCTCGAGCCTAGGGCTCACCGCCGAGATTTTCGAAGTGAACGAATCCAGCATCTTTTGCGAAATCATCTGTCCCCCCCTCACCCTTCCCCTCTCCCCCAGCTTGGGGGAGAGGGCGGTGTGAGGGGGAACAAAGATTAATCAAGAGGAGTAACATGCCCTGCGACGCCCTGTGGATAAACGCTCATCTCGCCACCATGACTCAGGATCGGCCATACGGCGCCCTCCATGACGCTGCCCTTACAGTTTCACAAGGAAAGATCGTCTGGGTGGGGGGCAGGAAAAACCTACCTCCGAAGGTCTTGTCAGAGGCACAACAGGTCTTTGACGTCAAAGGCGGCTGGATCACGCCGGGGCTTATTGACTGTCATACTCACCTTGTCTATGGAGGCAATCGAGCCCGGGAATTTGAAATGCGCCTTCAGGGCCTATCCTACGAAGAAATCGCCCGACAGGGCGGAGGCATCCGATCCACGGTAGCCGCCACACGGGCTGCCGACGAAGCCACGCTCTTCAGGCAGAGTGCCGGACGCCTCCTTTCTCTCATGGGCGAAGGCGTGACGACCGTGGAAATCAAATCCGGGTACGGTCTTGATCTTGAAACGGAAAGCAAAATGCTAAGGGTCGCCAAGCTTCTCGGCGAGAAATTCCCTGTGACCGTCTGCCCCACCTATCTTGGAGCCCACGCCCTGCCTCCTGAGTTCGAGGGAGACAGCGAGGGCTATGTCGATTTCGTTTGCCGTGACGTACTGCCCAAGGTTGTGTCGGAGAATCTCGCAACCGCGGTGGACGCCTTTTGTGAGAAGATCGCCTTCACGCCTGATCAGACAGAAAGGGTTTTCAAGGCAGCGCTTGAGCATGGGCTCCGGGTCAAGCTCCATGCGGAACAGCTTTCGGATCAGGGAGGAGCTTCCCTTGCTGCAAAGTACGGCGCCCTTTCTGCGGACCATCTTGAATATCTCTCCGAGAGGGGCGCCCAAGCCCTTGCGCAAAGCGGTACCGTGGCAGTTCTCCTACCGGGCGCTTTCTATTATCTGAGGGAGTCCAGAATCCCCCCTGTTGACTTGATGCGTCGCTACGGTATCCCTATGGCGGTTTCGACGGACTGCAATCCGGGCACGAGCCCCGTGGGGTCCTTGTTGCTGATGGTCAACATGGCCTGCACGCTTTTCAGGCTGACCCCCGAGGAAGCCCTTGCAGGGGTGACGCGCCATGCTGCCAAGGCCCTTGGTCTCGAAGAACGAATCGGAACCCTGGAGGAGGGCAAGGATGCGGACTTTGTAGTCTGGGACATATCGGAACCTGCAGAACTTGCCCATGCCATGGCCTTCAATCCATGCCGCCAGGTGGTCAGACACGGTGAGCTTGTGAGATCAAGCGCAACCAGCTAGTGCAGTGCGTCATAAATAGATTGAAATATTCTCTCTGCTGTATGATCGGGCATTATGAGTAGAAAAGCCTCCCGAATCATACTTTCCCCAGAAGAACGTGCCACCCTGGACCAGGGGGCGCGCAGATGAAAAGAAGCGTTGGACGCATGACACTCGGGACTTTGGCGGTCCTCTTTCTGGGTGATAGAGAACAGTGTCCTTATACGAGGGAA
>JAZDGZ010000592.1:0-2947 GCA_043806375.1 Pseudomonadota bacterium
ACCGGGGCAGAAAAGAAGCGGAAGCGGCCTGGAGACACCTCTCGAGATAGTTTCACCGCACGTCTTTTAGTTTCCTCTCAAGAGAAGCCCTGAATCTTGCTCAGGGCTTCTCTTCCCCATGCCGGCGTGTAGGTGCGTCCGGTCAAACGAAGAGGATGCCCGAGAAGAGCCAATGCCGACTTTTTTCTAACCTTTTTTTCATTTCCATGACATAGGGGGGGTGGACGCCGCCCTTCCACCGAGGATAGCCTCCCAGCCATACATATTCGACGAGTTTCTGAAAAACTTCCTTGGTGAACAGGTATTCCGCGACCGAGACCGTCTCAGTCGTCCTCTTCAGGCTGAGGGCAATGGCGGTTTTTTTGGTGTACCTCTCTATCATGGGCTCGACCAGGGACCGGTTCTCAAAGCCTTCAGGCTGTTGTTTGAAATCATCCTCGCTTTCAGGAAAAGGAAATCGCCTGTAGACGTCCCCTATGAAGCCCACGTTGCGAGTACCATGAATGGCGCCCATCAGGTCTCCAATATCCCGCGGGTCGGCAATCTCATAACCCTCCCACGAGGTTTCGCTGACCTCGCCCCCCTCCTGCTCGGCCAGGGAGCTGACATGTCGGCAGAAGTCGGATGCGAATAGAAAATAGCGCTCCAGAAGGAGAAGGTCCGTATGGATGTTGAAAAAACCGAAGGCGATAACGTCACGATTTAGCGATCTGAATCCCAGCGGCATGGCCTGTCCTCAGCTGGAAAGGGAAATGGGTTTGACAGAATCTTCTCAGCCTAGTATGTTGAAAACAGAATCATCGTGATTATAATTAAAAATTATTGAAATCCTGGAATACCCCCTCCCTATGGGTGGGGAAAAATGATGATCGCTTTCCTCGGGGTGCAGGGGCACCCCGAAATTTTCATGGGGAATCGATCATTTTTTCGGGTCAAAAGGGGCGGCCACGCCTCCCAAGGTGTGAAGCTTCCAACCTCTTCGAAGAGCCTCACGATGTCTTTTCGATATGTTCGGAAATACCTGTCTGCTCAAGATGGGGGAGACCATCCTATATTAAGGAGTGAAGAAATGCACGCTGAAAATGACGCAAAGAAGTTCACCGGGGCCACCAAGTACGTGCTTGATGAAGAGCTGGCCAACATCGTCAACATCTCCATGGCCCTGGAGATGCCCCTCCTTTTGAAAGGAGAGCCTGGTACGGGCAAGACCATGCTCGCGCATGCGATTGCGGAAGCCCTGAACATGAGGCTGATCGTTCTAAACGTAAAATCGAGCATGAAGCTGGTCGAGGCACTGTATCAGTACGATACCCTTACGCGCCTCAATGACAGCCGGTTCGGAGATTCGACTCGGGATGTAAGCAACATTGAAGACTATATCAAAATGGGGAAAATCGGGCAGTCCTTTGTCTCCGATGAACGGGTGGTTTTGCTTATCGATGAGATCGACAAGGCAGACACCGATTTTCAGGACGACATGCTTGATGTCCTGGACCAGATGGAATTTGATATCATCGAAATCGACAAGACCGTAAAGACGAAGCACAGACCGGTCATTATCGTCACCTCGAATGCCAAGAAGGATCTGTCAGATCCCTTCCTGGGGCGCTGTAATTTTCATCACATCGCTTTCCCTGAGCCTGAGATGATGAGAAACATCGTGACGGTTCATTACCCCCAGATCAGCAAGGACCTGCTCGAAAACGCGATAAAGACCTTCTATCGATTGAGGGACATCAGGGGCGTCGAGAAAAAACCTGCCACGAGAGAGCTGATCAACTGGATACGGGCACTGAAAGCGGACCCCGACTTCAAGGTCAAAGACCTGGTGAAAGGGGATGTCCCTTACCTGGGCGTTCTTTTCAAGAAGAGCCCGGATTATGCCATGGCTCAGAATGCGGCCTCCCGGTTCAGACTTTAAATCGGACACAGATGAACACAGATTGACGCGAATCATCAGAATTACAGGCTAAGATCTTTAACGGGAAAATCATCAGTGTTTTTTATAGAGTTTATAATAAGCTCGGCTACTGTTTTCCGGAAAAGATTTATAGATCTTTTTTTATCTGTGGAGATCTGTGTCCCGTTAGAGGAATAGCATGTTTACGGAATTTTTTTATACGCTAAAGAAGATGGGGATTCCTGTCTCCCCCACCTCCTTTCTCCGCCTCCAGAAGGCCCTTAGCATGGGGCTTGTGAACTCCATTGATGATTTCTACACTGCGGCGAGGTCGATCCTCGTGAAAAGTGAGAGGTACTTTGACCTCTACGATCAGGTCTTTGCCCATCACTTCAAGGGGGCCGAGCTGAAGGACCCGGAAGAATGGGAGCTTTCGGAGATGGCCCGTTCCCTTTTGCAGGAGTGGCTGAAGGATCCCGCGGAATTGGCCAGGGCCCTCGGCGCAGACGAGGAGGAACTGTCCAAAATGACGCCTGAGGAGCTGATCCAGTATTTCCACGATCGGTTGAAGGAGCAGACCGAGGCGCACCATGGGGGCAGCAAATGGATCGGCACAGGAGGCACCTCGCCCGTGGGGCACTCAGGATATCATCCCGGAGGCATGCGGGTGGGCGGCGTCTCCGGAAACAAGTCTGCCGTCAAGGTGGCCATGGACCGAAGGTACAAGGATTATTCCCATGAAGGCCCTTTGACAGAGGCACAGATGGGGGAGGCGCTGAAGAGGTTAAGGAACATGATTCCGGTGGGTCCCAAAGACGAGATCAATATCGATGAGACCATCTATCAGACCATGAAGAATGCCGGGGAAATAGAGATCATATTTGACCGGGGCCTCAAGGACCGCCTCAAGGTGATCCTGGCCATCGACAATGGGGGATGGTCGATGGATCCTTACATCGAGATGGTCCAGACCCTCTTCAACTACGGCAGGGCTCAGTTTAAAGACCTCAAGACCTATTTTTTCCACAACACGATCTATGACAGCCT
>JAZDGZ010000593.1:0-2852 GCA_043806375.1 Pseudomonadota bacterium
TACAGCAGGCTTGAACCTGGAAATCTTATTGTGGGTGGGGTGTTCCGGGGCCTTTCATCATAGGTATCAGGAGGTGTCCAGGGCCATGGTCAGCATCCTTCAGGCGGCGGGAGTCCGTTTTGGGATATTAGGGAAAGATGAATCGTGCTGCGGAGATCCGGCCAGCCGGCTGGGGGAGGAAGTTCTGTTGTTGGCTCTTGCCCGAAAAAATATCCTTCATGTGAAAAGGTATCATATAAAATAGATCGTGACCCTCTGCCCTCATTGCTTCAATACATTGAAGAACGAGTATCCCCGCATAGAGGGAGAGGCCCGCTCAGGGCCGAGAGCGAGCATTGAGGTGGAGCATGCGACCGAATACGTAAAGAATCTGATTAAAACAAGACGTATTTCTCCCAAATACCCGATAAACAAAAGCGTGGCTTTTCACGATCCCTGCTATTTGGGTCGTGCGAACCGTGTTTATGATCCGCCAAGGGAGGTGATCAATGCCGTCCCCGGGATTCGACTCAAGGAGTTGAGGCGCCGCCGTGAGGAGGGGTTCTGCTGCGGTGGGGGCGGCGGCAGGATGTGGCTCCATGAGCACCTGGGGCGTCGCATGAATACGATGAGAGCGGAGGAGGTCATAGAGACGGGCGTTGATTTATTGGGGACGGCTTGTCCCTATTGTTTGACAATGCTCGAGGATGGGATAAAGAGCCTGGATGTGCAAAAACCGCCGAAGGTATTGGATATTCTGGAAATGGTGGCTTCATCTCTTAGGTAGGCGAATATGAGAATCATCGTCTGTGTAAAACAGATCTGCCAGACCTACGCGCGAAGCGGCATGGATCCGGAGAGGTATTTTCTAAATCCGGAAGATGCGATAGTCCGCGTGAATCCTTACGATGAGGTGGCCCTGGAACTGGCGTTGCGCGTCAAGGATGTGCAGAACGGCGGGGAGATCATTGCCGTCACATTGGGGCCGATCATTGCCGAGGCTGAACTGAGGCGTTGTCTGGCCATGGGGGCCGATACTCTCTATCAGGTCGAAATCGAAGAGGGAGTGGATCCCTGGGGTAAATCCAACATACTGGCTCGGGTCGTCAAAGAACTGGGCGCCGACATTGTTTTATGCGGCAAAGAATCCCTGGACAAACAGAACGGTCAGGTCGGGGCTTTCATGGCGCATCATCTCGGGATGCCGTTCGTCTCCGGTATTGTGGACCTCAGTATCCCAAACAGAGAGACGGCCAGGGTCCACAGACCCGCAGGGCGGGGGGTCCGTGAAGTGATCGAATGCCCTCTCCCGGCGGTTTTCAGTGTAGACATGGGGATGCATGAGCCACGTCTTCCCACATACCAGGATAAGATAAGGGCCCGCTCCATGAGGATTCAGAGGTTGGCCCATTTCGAAGAGATGCCCGCCAACAAGACGATTTCCACAAGGCTTTTTCCTCCACGGCCCCGACCCAAACAGATGTCCGCACCTGACAGCAGGCAGGAGGCCTTTTACCGGATAGAACAATTGCTCGCTGGAAGCCGGATTGAAAAGAAAGGGATTGTCCTGAGAGGCAGCCCCGGATCGCAGGCAGAGGGGATTGTCGCCTTTTTGGAGGAACACGGTTTTTTGAAATCCCAAAAGGCCCAAGAAGAGGAATAAACATGGTGACGAATGAGAGGAAGCAAGAATTTAAAGGGAAGAGCGTCCTTATCACCGGAGGGGCGCGGAACATCGGTCTTGCCATCGCAAAGGCGATCGCCGCCCGTGGGGGGTCCGTGGCCATCGCCGATATCTGCGGCGATCTGGAAACGATTCCCTATAAGCTGTCTTCCATGGCCGACTTGGACCGGGCCGTCCAAGAGGTCTCCTCCGTCGGCGAGAAGGCCCTGGGCCTGACCTGTGACGTCCGCATTGAAGGCCAGGTGGACGCCTGCGTGAAACGGGTGGTCGAGACCTTTGGGCACCTTGACATCCTGGTTAATAACGCGGGCGTTGTCTCTCTCTTGCCGATGGAAAGGCTTTCTCAGAAGGCCTGGGATGAGGTCATAGACGTCTGTCTCAAGGGGACGTATCTATGTTGCCGCTATGCCTTGCCCCACATGATCGAGCGCCGGTATGGAAAAATCGTAAATATCGCCTCAGTAGCCGGGCTAAGGGGTTTGGGGCTCTCGGCTCATTACTGCGCGGCCAAGCACGGGGTCATCGGCTTTACCAAGGCCCTGGCCATGGAGGTGGCCGATCACAACATCAATGTGAATGCCCTTTGTCCGGGAACCGTCGAATCCGCCGGCCTGGAGGGGTTGGCCTCCCAGGTGGGCGTGAACGAGGATGCCTATAAGCATTTCTCCAAGGGCCATCTCTTTCAGGACCGCCGGATCACCCCGAGGGATGTGGCTCACGCGGCGCTCTGGCTGGTCTCTGAAGAAAGCCGACTCCTCACCGGAACGGTTGTCAACGTTGATGCAGGCTGGACGGCGCACGCATGAGGGAAGGGATGCAAGATCCTTTGAACAGAAAACCCCTGGCTTATCGTTTGCGGGAGTCGGTCCAATACCATCCCGGCAACGGTTTCCCAATATTAGTTCAGCGTTTCCCTCTAAGATTCGTCGTGCTTCACCCTTTCTGGAGGCCGGTTTTTGACTGTGATATAGACCGAAACTATATCCCTTTTGAGCAGATCAGGGCGCGGGCGAATCACGTCGATCCTGCAAAGACAGAGATCTTCCTGAACGGCCTCGTCCGCAAAGGATTCCTTGAACAGGAGGGTTTTCCTGTCATTCCTTATTATCCATGCTTTTCAATCATCATCCCCGTGAGGAACAGGGCGTAAGCAATCACGGCCTGCCTTCAAGCCCGGAAGCGACTCGAT
>JAZDGZ010000594.1:0-2730 GCA_043806375.1 Pseudomonadota bacterium
GAAAGAAGAAAGCGGAAAAAGTCAAGGAGGGCTGAAGATGTCCGAACGGATCAGCATCAATCCGATCACACGCTTGGAGGGACATGGAAAGATCGAAATCTTCCTCAATGACCGCGGAGACGTTGAAGACGCCTTCTGGCAGGTCGTTGAGTTGAGGGGTTTTGAAAGGTTCTGTCTGGGAAGGCCGGCCGAGGAGATGCCGAGGATCGTCCCCAATATCTGCGGGGTGTGTCCTTCGGCTCACCATATGGCCGCCACGAAGGCTCTCGATGATCTTTACACTGTCGAACCCACCCCAACGGCCAAACTGATCAGACAACTTGAGTTTAACGCCTTCTGTATCGAGGATCACTACATCCACTTCTTTTTTCTGGCCGCCCCCGATTTTGTGCTTGGACCTGATGCCGACCCTACGGAGAGAAATATCCTGGGCGTTATTGGCAAAGTGGGGAAGGAGATCGGGCTGAAGGTGATCGAAGTCCGAAAGAGAAACCGGGAGATTATTAAATTGATTTTTGGGAAACCTCCTCATCCCGAAGGGGGGTTGCCGGGAGGGGTTCCCAAAGGGATTACGACGGAAGAGAGAAAATGGATCAAAGAAACCGCTGATTACTCGGTTGAATTTGCGCAATTTGCCCTGGGGCTCTTTAAAGATGTCGTCCTTCGAAACAAAAAGCACCTCGATCTTGTCTTAAGCGATACCTATAAACTGAAGACACACTATATGGCCGTCGTCGATGAACAGAAGAAAGTCAATTTCTATGAGGGGAAGGTACGGGTGATCGATCCCAAAGGGCATGAGATCGCCCTCTTTGATCCCCGCGATTACATCGATTACATCGGGGAGTGGGTTGAGCCGTGGACCTACATCCGTCTGACCCATCTGAAAAAAATAGGCTGGAAAGGTCTCGTCGAAGGGGAGGGATCTTCACTCTATCGAGTGGGTCCCCTGGCGAGGTTAAATGTGGCTGAAGGGATGGCCACTCCCCTGGCCGAGAAAGAGTACGAGCAGATGTTCGATACACTGGGAGGAAAGCCTGTCCATCATACCCTGGCCATGCACTGGGCGAGGCTCATCTGCGCTCTGCAGGCGGCAGAACACAACCAGATGATCGCCAATGATCCCCTATTGACGAGCAGGGACATCCGCAACATGAATTTGAAGTTGAAGAAAGTGGGCGTGGGTTGCGTAGAAGCCCCCCGGGGAACCTTGTTCCACCATTATGAGACCGACGACCAGGGAGTCCTCACCATGGTCAATCTGATCGTTGCAACGCAACACAATGCCGCGCCAATCTGTCTCTCTGTAAAGAAGGCGGCTCAGGGATGGGTCAAAGGTCCAAATGTGAAGGAAGGGATGTTGAACAGGGTGGAGATGGCTTTCAGGGCCTATGATCCCTGCCTGGCCTGTGCTACCCATGCCTTGCCGGGAACGATGTCCTTCACCATCAACATCAGGGATAAAGATCGAAATATTGTCGAGGTCATTGAAAGATAGCAAACCGATGTCAACCGAGAAGGTTAAACAAAGAACGGCTGCCTTTCATAAAGGCAGCCGTTCTTTGCATGTGGCAGCCCTATCCGCGGGCAATCCGGTCCACGACGGTTCCATCAGGCTCCACCATTTCAATCACCATCGGCATGGCCCCAATGGCGTGGGTCGAACAGGAGAGGCAGGGGTCGTAAGCCCGGATCGCGGCCTCCACACGGTTTAACATCCCTTCCGTCAATTTCTTCCCGTCCACGTAGGTTTTTGCCACCATTTCCACGGAGTTGCTGATGGCCCAATTGTTGTGTCCCGTTGCCACAATCAGATTCACCTTGGTTAACATGCCGTTGGGGTCCGTTTTGTAATGGTGGAAGAGGGTTCCCCGAGGGGCTTCCAAACAACCCACCCCTTGGCCTGTCAGTGCCGCGTAGTCTGTCATCAGATCTGTCGAGAGGACGTCAGGGTCGAGCAGAATTTCCTTGGCGCGTTCAATGGCATAGAGGTCCTCAATCAGGCGGGCATAGTGGTACCACAGCGTGCCCTCCACGGGCTTGCCGCCCCCGAGAGATTTGAAGTTGTTGAATTCTTCATTGGCCATAGGGGTGTTGATCTTGTCAGCCACATTGAGCCGTGCCAGAGGTCCGACCCGGTAGGTCCCTTTGGGCCATCCCATCTTGAGGTAGAAAGGAAATTTCAGGTAGGACCAGTCTTCCACATGCTCTCCGATGTAGTCCAGATAGTTCTGTGGATCAAATTCCTCCAGCTTCTTCCCTGTCCTATCCACCAGACGAAGGGCGCCATCATACAGCTGGAGACCCCCTTGATCGTCGACCAGTCCCATATATGCGGATGGGAAGACGGCGAAGTTGTTGACCACCTCCATGTTCCCTTCATACCATCCCTTGCCCACCGTGATGGCCGTTTTGACCACCTCGATCATATCATCTATCTGACTGAGGATCTCGTCGCGGTCTTTGACGGAAAGAGGTGCGTTGACCCCTCCGGGGATGGAGTGATTGGGATGGATCCGTTTGCCGCCCAACTTGCGAATGATCTCTTGACCGAAGGCGCGCAGACGGATGGCTTTCAAAGCGAGATCAGGATTCGCCTGAATGACCCCCACGACGTTGCGAATCGCCGGATCTGCATCAAAACCTAAGAGAAGGTCCGGCCCTGCCAATTCGAAGAAATGCATCGAGTGGGACTGGATGAACTGCCCCATATGCATCAGTTCCCGAAGG
>JAZDGZ010000595.1:0-3368 GCA_043806375.1 Pseudomonadota bacterium
TGAAGATCGAAGCGCACCAGAAGCCGGTGAGTGATTCCCTGCTGAAAAGGCGCGATCAATTCATCGCGGATCGAATCAACGATACACTATGTCCAGGGGAAACGGGAATATTGTTTGTAGGTATGCTGCACTCGTTGGGGCATTTGCTGGACGAGCAAATCAAGGTTATTTATCCGATTACCGGACCGCTCAATCGTGGGGCCGAATGGCATGAAAGAAAACGATATCAAGATTCTGGTTGTTGATGACGAGAAAGAGATCTGCAACCTTCTATCCCGTCTTCTGAAACAAGAAGGCTGCAAGGTCCTGGTGGCCAACAATGGGTTTGATGCGCTGAAATTGATCAAATCTGAACTGCCGGAAATCCTGTTTACAGATTTTAAGATGCCGGGCATGGATGGGATCGAATTGATGACGAAGGCAAAAGAATTGGATCCGGACCTTCCGGTCATTCTCGTTACCGCCTATGCGGATCTTCCCGGCGCTGTCAGCGCAATCAAAAAGGGCGCTCATGATTACCTGGCTAAACCCTTTGACCACCCTGAAATTGTCAGGGTCCTGCATAGGGCATTGGCTGAGCGGAAGCTCAAACTACAAGTCAAGCGCCTTTCGGGTCAATTGCAGGAGAAACTCTCCCTGCGGCAGACCATGGGGCCAAGTGCGGCGATCGACCGCGTAATATCCGCTGTGAAGCAAGTTGCAGAATCTGATTTCACAGTGATCATTCAGGGGGAGACCGGATCCGGAAAGGAGCTTGTTTCCCAGGCCATTCACAGGGCCAGCCAGCGATCAGGAGGTCCTTTTGTCGCCATCGATTGCGGGGCCATTCCGGAGACGCTTTTGGAAAGTGAATTGTTCGGCCACGAAAAGGGCGCTTTCACAGGGGCTCTATTTCAAAAGCCCGGGAAATTCGAAATGGCCAAAGGGGGCACCTTGTTGTTGGACGAAATATCAAACCTGCCCCTGAATTCTCAGGTCGTCCTCCTGCGGGTGCTTCAGGAAAAGAAAGCCTTTCGGGTGGGCGGACACAAACCTTATAACGTGGACATACGGCTTTTGACTGCCAGTAACCAGACCCTTGAAACCGTTGTCGAATCAGGCTCGTTCCGCCAGGATCTTTTTTACCGGCTGAATGAATTCAGCATCAGGATTCCACCGCTTCGGGAACGCCCGGACGACATACCTTATCTGGCTGACCGGTTTCTAAAGATTACCAACTCTGAGTTGGAGAAAGACGTAAAAGGATTTTCCAAATCCGCCATCGATAGTTTGCTCGTCTACAACTGGCCCGGCAATGTCAGGCAGCTTCGATCCACCGTTCGACGGGCCGTACTCTTAGCGGATGATATCATCACCGATAAACATTTGGATCTATACAGGACGCCCGTTTCCGAACGGAGTTCGTCCCAGAAAATGACAAAAATTTTACAGGAAGACTTTTCATACAAAGATATTCTGCACCAACAAATTGTTGTCTTGGAGCGGGAAATGATATCTCAGGCGCTTGAGCATACCGGAGGAAACAAGGCCAAAGCGGCACGCTTGTTGCGTATTGATTATAAAACGATTCATACCAAAGTCAAACATTTGGGAATTACGATGAAGGGAAAAGACCATGAGTGAAAAAAACGGGAAGAAGACGGGATTTGGAGGGATACTCGAAGGTTTTACCGATCTTGTTGAAAAACTCGCTGAACTGGCGGAAAAGGGGGATCAGCTCTCGAAAAGCGGCGAAATCAAGTGGAAAGGCAAGGGAGAGGACCTTAAGGGGGTCATGGGGTTCTCCGTCAAGCTAGGCCTGGGCGGTGAAGGGGTCAAGGTGGAGCCTTTCGGCAACATACGAAAGGATGCGCAAACCGGAGAGCCAATGGTCCAGGAGATCCGCGAGCCGGTGGTGGATGTGTTTGAAGAGGAAGACCACACCCTTGTGGTGGCTGAAATGCCGGGAATAAGCGCCGAGGATGTTCGCATCGAGGTCAAAGATGACCTGCTCAGTATTTATGCTGAAAAAAGGGAAAAAAAGTACAGCAAGGAAGTCCTCCTGCCCCGCAACTATCCCAAAGAGAAAATGCTGATTTCATGCAATAACGGTATGTTGGAGATAAAGTGCACAATGTGAAACAATGCGGATTTTGGAATTGGGATTGGGGAAGGAAATGTTGGAGGCGGAATAAGTGAATGAAACGCAGATGAAAAATAGGACCAAAAAATTTGCCAAGGAAATTATCAGGCTTTGCCGAAAACTACCTGATAACAGGGAAGGAAGATTAATTGGCAATCAAATATTTCGTTCTGGAACTTCTGTTGCCGCTAATTATCGAGCGGCCTGTAGAGCAAGGTCAACGGCCGAATTCATTTCAAAGCTATCTATTGTTGAGGAAGAAGCAGATGAAACTTTGTTCTGGCTGGAGCTAATAAAGGAAATGGAAATTATTGATAAAACTTCACTTGGTTCTTTAATGCAAGAGAATGATGAAATTATAGCTATTACCGTTTCATCGATTAAAACATCTCGGAAAAAGAAATGAAATCCAAAATCCCACATCTAAAATCCAAAATCTGCATTCAACATTTGGGGGAACGATGACAGAAAACATCGAAGGGACACTTAAACTGAAGGTGACGGAAGCATTGAGTAAGGACATGGGGCGGGCATTCGCCCGTATGGGCCCTGAAGACCTTGAAAAGCTGAACGTCGCCATTGGCGATATCATTGCGGTTGAGGGAAAACGGAAGACCGTGTGCAAGGCAATGCCGGCCTACAAGGATCTTCGCGGCCAGTCCCGCATTCAGCTTGACGGAATCATCCGTGAAAATGCAGGGGCCGGGCTTGACGAGTTTGTGATGGTCCGTAAGATCAACTGTCACCCGGCGATAAATGTAGTTCTTACCCCGACAACCGTAACTCCCACCAGTCGTGACTTGAAGTATATCGGCAGTCTCCTGGACGGCTTGCCGGTATTGGAGGGAGACCGAATTCGCGCAACCCTGTTCAGCAGTCGCTCGGCGGATTTCAAGGTGAAAAGCACTACACCCAAAGGGCCCGTGCTCATCAACCCGACGACTCAGCTTGTGATAGGAAAGGCGCAGGAAGAGGAGACACACCGGTCGGTTTCATACGAAGAGATCGGGGGCCTTAAACGCCAGTTGCAGCGTATACGGGAAATGATCGAACTTCCCCTGCGCTATCCGGAGGTCTTTAAAACGCTGGGGATCGATGCGCCCAAAGGGGTTCTGCTTCTTGGCCCGCCGGGTTGCGGAAAGACCCTCATCGCCCGGGCTATCGCGCATGAGACAGATGCCAACTTTTTCTCCGTAAGCGGCCCTGAAATTATTCATAAGTTTTACGGAGAGAGCGAAGCCCACCT
>JAZDGZ010000596.1:0-11953 GCA_043806375.1 Pseudomonadota bacterium
CCTCTTCCCTTGATGGATCTGAATGCGTCTTCATCGGTCAAATCGTCGCCCAGGTATGCTGCAATCACATCCTGTGCCATCTCTTGGAGAATCGTCTTGATGGCATCCCCCTTGTTTCGGCCGGGTACGCGCAATTCCAGACCGCCGTCAAACTCAAGGAGGCTCAGCCCCCATCCCTCTGCAATGAGGCCCCATTCAGGCGTCACGCGGTTTCTGATCTCGCTGATCTCTCCTTCGCTCAACCCGCGCCAGTGGAGCGCAAGGCAGCCCGGTTTTTTTTCGCATCGACTGGAAAGGCCTTTGGATTCAGTCCACTCATCGGCCATGACCAGACCGTTCAATGCCCGTTCATCCATCGAGGCGATTTCATAAGTGCCGTCCATCTTCAACCGCTCGATCCCATGGGATCCCCATATCTCAGGTTGTTTCCGGAGATGGAGTAGGGGAATCAGGTCCTTTGTCCATCTGCCGCTGATGACCACGATGCGCACGCCCGGGTCATCCATAATTCTGTTCAGCAAGTCGCGCACCCCCGGATACGGGAATGCCTTTGCAGGGTCCACATGAAAGGAGGCAAGGGTCCCATCGTAATCCATGAGGAGAGCCCTTTGATGAGAGGCATGCAACCCGTTGAAGAATTCGTCGAGATTTATCTTTGGATTGAGTATCTTCATGGTCTTATGTCAGCTATGGCATGATTGGTTTGTCGGTCACATTTAGACGGCATTTTTATTACTACGATACAGAATAAGGTTCGATTGTCAACATGGCTTTTCCCTGTTCCCTCCATGCGTGACGCCCCGGCAGGATTGCAGGTCCCTCCCCGGGATCAGCTCAGGAAAATGGTCCCTCCCTGCCTTCTATCCAGGGCCAGCAGCAGGAGGAGATACCGCTTCAGGTTCTTCGTGATCAGAAACTCATCCTTTACGCGCTGATGTCCGTTTGCTCCCAGGCTTTTGGCAAAGGCCGGACGGTTGAGGAGCGAGCGAATCGCCAAACTAGCCCCCTCTACGGAGTGGACCAGGAGTCCTGTGTGGCCGTCGATGATCTGGGCGGGGATGCCGCCCACGGCCCCGCCTATGACGGGCCTCTTTTTCCAAAGGCCTTCCGACACGGTTAAGGCAAAGCCTTCCCTGAGGGATTTCTGGAGAATGATATCCGATCCCCGCTGGAAGGCATTGATCTCCCTGGCCACGGAGGGGCTGAAGAGGAGGATGTGAATATCCGGATCATTCCCTGCTCCCGCCTCTACCTGGGCCAGAATCTTTTCCGATTCGGGATCATCCGCCGCCTTGTCCCCCACCAGGAGCAACCGGCAGTCGATATACTTGCGCGCCATTTTGAAGGCCTGAACCACACCCACAGGATCTTTCCACGGGTCATAACGCGAAATCTGGGTCACGATCGGCTTGTCCCGGGGGATGCCGTATTTTGCAAAGACGCTTTCAATGTAAGAATGCTGAAGGTCCCTGTTCTTTTCGTCCAGGGGATCAATGGCCGGGTAGAAGCGGTACTGGGGGATAGAAAGCTCGGGAGAGAAGAGGGCGGAGGTGAATATGGCCGCATCATACTGCTCAATGTAAGATTTCAGGAATTGCCACAGCTGTTGATTGGGATGGGATAGGTCGATGTGACAGCGCCAGACCCATTTGTTCTTTCTTTTTTTATTCCAGTCGATCATGGCCGCGGGCTGGGGGTCGTGAATGACGATCAGGTCTTGATCAAAGTTCATCTCCTTCTCGTTCATCTCATTGTAGCCCAGATAGGTCTTGAATTCGTCATCGGAAAAGTCGCGTTCCTGGCCTTGAAGGGCGTTGTGGAAGGCCTTGGTGATCTCAAAGAAATCATCGGCCCCCTTGATGACCGACCATTCCACCTGAATCCCCAGTTCCGTGAGGAGGGGCACGATTCGGTGGAGCATTTCGGCCACGCCCCCCCCAACGGCCGTGGAATTGACCATCTTGACGGACCGGTTCCCCACGTGAGAGGCGAGAATGGTAAGTTCCTCGATGATGTCCGGTCCTACCACTTTCTTGTAATCAAAAAGGCCGGGTGCGGTCATTTCCTCTCCTCCGGTTGGGGCCTCAGACGAAAAGGGGGCGTCATCTATGATCGGCCAGGTGCTCATCAATCAGGCTCATGATCCGGGATCTCAACCCTTCCAGGTTATAGACGTTAATATCGATCCTCCTGATCCTGGTCGCCAGATCATGGAGCTCGAGGTCTTCTTCAATCCAAGTCGAAAAGTCGTCGTTCCGGAGTTTCGTCTCCAGCCGGGATTCGATAAAGTGGTAATAGAGGGAATAGACGCTGATGGTGGGGAGGATCTCTCGAAACGACTTCAGGTCATAGGCGAACTTGTCCGTGAGATAGACGAACCGCTGAACATCGTAGAGGTAAAAGGGCTCGTCGCCCATCTTCTGAAAGGCCGTGGGTCGTTGTTTCTCGTACTCCTCCATGATCTTGATGAGACGATTCCGCAGGTCCTCCACGGTGCTGTATTCCGAGAAATCGATGGCCATCATTCTCTCGGCCAGGGCGATTTCATTGAGGCTCCGGTAGACCCAGATGGCGAAATCGCTGTTGTAAGGGACCTGGGCCTCGCGCAGCTTGAGGAAGGCGGAAAAGGTGTGATAGAAGATCGATGAGCCGCTGCATGTCTTGATAAGATGGAGCAGCGCTTTAAGGGTGTCGGCCTTGCGGCCCGTCAACTTATCCAAAGAGGCGCTCGACTTAAATTGCAAAACCGTTGCCATGGCAACTCCTTATGCATCGGGTATCGCCCTCCGCCCTTTTGCCCTGCCAATCATTAACGAGACTGGAAAGAATTTCAAGACCTCTCCCATCATCAAAGGGCCTTCCGCGCTGATCTCCTGGTCCGTGATTGCGTCCTTCCAGGCCGTGGGCAGACCCACAGGCAGGATGATCCCCGTATCGCTCCATACCCTCTCACCCATCGGATATTCCCCCTCCTGGACCAGGCCTGTCAAGAATCGAGGAACGACGGCGACGGCCCATTGTTCCTCGTGATTCCTGGCAAAGGCGATCACATGATCTTGGTATTTTCCTGTCCCTGCCAGCGGCAGGTACGTGCCTTGTCGAAAAAGGGCTGCCTTTTCATGTCTTGCCCTTAAGGCCCGATGGATCAGGAAGAGCTTGACCCTCCCATCCTCCTCGGAGGCCAGGAGGTCCCTCATGAGCTTGAGAATGTCTTTTCGGGCCTCCTCCTTCATTTGGAGGAGAAAGGCCCTCCTTTTCTCAAAGTCCACGGGGTGGCGGTTGTCCGGATCCACAAGATGGAGATCCCAGAGCTCTGACCCCTGATAGAAATCGGGGATCCCCGGCGCCGCGATCTTGAGCAAGGTCTGAGACAGGGAATTGAAGATCCCATAATAGGCGATTTTTTTCTGAAAAGGCAAGAAGGCCTTTAGGAAGGGGTTATCCTTCGAGGGGGCCAGGATCTCTTCCAAAAATGACAGATAGGCTTCCTCGTAAGCCATGTCCGGCTTCAGCCAGGCGGTGTGAACTTTCGCCTCGCGGACCGCCTTGACGATATACCCTCTCATCCTTTCCATGAACTCGGGGTCGTCTCCTTCCCCGAACGGAAAGACCCCCAGGAGGGTCTGGTAGAGAAAACACTCATCGTTCCTGTCCGGCACCGTCAGCCCCTTGATCCTTCTTTTTCTCTTGGCGTTGATCTTACTCCACGCCTTCAGATTCTTCTCCCATTCCCCAGGGAGTTCGGAGAGGACATTGATCCTCGCCCGCACATCTTCACCCCTCTTGGTGTCATGGGTGGATGTGGCGTTCAGAGAATGGGGCCACTGCTCCGCCCTTTTCTTGCAGAAGTCGTGAAACCCTTCCAGGGTGACGCCGAACTGATCGGGATCCCCTCCCACCTCGTTAAGGGCGAGGAGTCGATTGAAAAGATAGAGGACTGTGTCCTCAAATCCTTTTGCCATGAGGGGGCCGGTGAATTGCTGGAATCTCATCACGAAACGGGTTCTCTCGGCCTTTTCCTCTTCGGAAAGGGTGTCCTCCACGTTCAGGAGGAGGAAGCGCTCAACGAAATCGAGCTCGTACCTCAACCCGGGATTCCTTTCCCTCGATGCCTCCACGGCCCTTCTGATATGGGCGTGGTCCCTCTCATCGCCACCCTCCAGCCCCACGTAGGTGCGGTAGACCGGGAATGCGGCCATCACCTCCGTGAGGGCCTTCTTCAGACCGTAGAGGGTGATATCGCTCCCGAATCGATCTTTGCCGGAGAGCCCTTTGAGGTGATGCGCAAGGTTGTCGATATCCCCTGCCATATGCCTTTCCAGGATCAACCGCTTATTGTCATACACGAGATCATCGTAGGGGGTTCTGAGCCCTGTGAAGGAGCCATAGATCCTGGCAAACTGCCTTCTGTTTCCCCTCTGGCAGAGGACGCCGGTGACGACATTCGTGAAATCGTAGCCGCTCGTCCCCTGCACGGGCCAGTCAGGGGGCAGATCCTCTTGCATGTGGAGGATCTTTTCCACCACCGTGTAGGCCCCTCCGCTCCCTTGCCTCAGCCTCTCGAGATAGGTCTTGGGGTCATAGAGCCCGTCAATGTGATCGATGCGAAGGCCGGTGATTTTTCCCTCCTTCACGAGCCGCAGAACGAGGGCGTGCGTGTGATCAAATACCTCTTTTTCCTCCACCCTCAGGGAGATAAGATCGTTGATACTGAAAAACCTCCGGTAATTGATCTCCTCGGTCGCCACCTTCCAGAAGGAGAGGCGAAAGAGCTGCCCGGAGAGGAGGTCGTTGAGCCAGGAGAAGCGGTCGGGTCCCTCTTTTTGGCCGTTCAGAAGGCGCAGGTTTTCATCCATGAATGATCTGATCGCCTCGTTCTCGGTAAAGAGTTCCCAAAGGGTCCTCTTGACAAGGCTGATTTGATCATCGACCTCCCCTCCCTCTCCCGGCGAGGCCAGGGACTTGAGCACAGAAAGGATGCCTGAAAGCTTGATGAGATCCGGATGGTCTTTCCCCAGCCTCTTTTTCAGGGTCCCCCATCGGTTCGTCAAGAGATGGCCGTAGGATTCTATCTTCAAGGGAAAGGAGAGGTCGTAGTAATGGACCCTAAAGCCCTCATGATCATAGCTGATCTTGATCTCCCCCTCCTCCAGGGCCTCGCCGTAGAACTTCCCGAGAAAAGGGGCGAGAAGCTTTTGCCTCAGGCTTGGATACGGATGATCCCAGGCGATGTCAAAAAAACGAACATACTTGGACCTTGCGCCCTTTTCCAGGAGGTCCATGAGCATGGTATTCTCACGGTCAAAGGCCATGTGGTTGGGGACGATATCCTGGAGCAGGCCCATGCGACCCCTTTTCAGCCCGTCCGCGAGGGCCTCAAGGCCTGCCCGCCCGCCCAAATCAGGGTTGATCTGGTTGGGATCCACGACGTCATACCCATGGAGACTCTGCTTCCTTGCCTTGAAGATGGGAGAGGCGTAGAGGTCTGATATGCCAAGCAGGGAGAGATAGGGGAGGATACGTCTCCCATCCTCCAATGCAAATTGAGGAGTGAATTGAACCCGGTATGTGGCTATGGGAATGCGCATGTTTTTTCTTGAAGGTGCAGGGTATGGGACAAATCCCAAGGTTTTAATCGAGGCGGATCAAGAGCCCTTCACCCAGTTCGCGAAAGTGATGGACCCAGGCCTTCAATCCCTCATCCCCCTGTTCGGCCTTGGCCCGAAGGTCGGGATAGACCTTGAGGAGAATCTCATAATAGATATTCTGGATCTTCCGTTTGTTCACTTCAAAGGGCAAGGCCGTGAACAGGGCCACCGCATTGTTCAGGCTTTCCAGGCGCGGAAGCTCGCCAGGCTGCTCAAGAAGGGCCTCCGCCATCTGCTCCAACCTTTTCCTGATGACCATTTCCAGGGAAACGGCATCGAGGGTCACCCCTTCCACTCTTGCCGTGTCAAGGATTCCCCGGATGAGTTCCGGTTTGATCTCCTTTTCATCAAAGGAACGCCGCAGAGAGGCATTCAAGAAGGACTCCGCCGGAGCGTAGAGATCCCTTGGCGCGGGGATGCCCAGATCCCTGAGAAAACGGAGCAGGGGAGCATGCCCCTCGTAGAGGCGGCTATAGATGCCCTGGACGTCGGAAACGACCGTCTCCAGAATGAGGCCGAGGATCTTTCGTTGCTCATCCCGAAAGAGGCTTCTTATGGAATACAAGGAGGGACCGAGGTGTTGCTCCAGGAGCTGGAGGGTCCACGGGAACTCGGCCCTGGCAAAGGCCTCGAAGATCTCCCTCGTCACCTCTTCCGGGAGATCTCCTTCAGGACAATCCTTCGCGCAGCCGCTCAGGTTGTGGTCCCCCCAGTGCATAACGCCGAAGCAGAGTCTTTTCGATTCCCTGGTGATTTCTGAGGTTACCCTGACACGGCCGATGGTCAGTTTTGCTTTTCCGGTGACGGCGGTCCGATAGGCTTCTTGATCGGCATTGAAGCAGGAGATGGCCGCCTGCGCCGCGTCCCCCTCAAATAGGGAGCTCATGGCGTAATGGGCGCCTACCTTGACGAGATCGACCGCTGCCGGCCTGACGAATTTTTCAAAGATCTGCCTCCCGTCCCCATGTTCAGGAATATTGCTTTTCGCTTTCTCCAAGAGCTCCAGAAACCGGGATTCATAGTCGCGGCCGAAAATCGACTGGGCGAGTTGAAGGGCGCGACCTGCATATTGGATCACCTGGACGGTTTCAATGCCGGACAGCTCGTCAAAGAACCAGCCGCAGCTCGTATACATGAGCATGGCGTGGCGTTGAAGCTCGAGGAGCTTGAGGACGGTCACCTTCTCCTCTTCATTCAGCTCTCGCGTCGCATGGCCGCGAAAAAAGTCTTCCACGTTTTCCGGCGAGCGATCCAGGACGACACGGATGTACTCTTCCCGCGCCGCCCAGGGGTCTTTTAAAAAGGGACGGGCCTTCTCCTCAAAAGGGGGCGCCAGGGTGTCCCGAAGCCAATTCAAGGACTCCCTCAGGGCTGCTCGCCAGGCCTGATTCCAGTCAGGCCGTCCTCCTGAATTGCACCCGCAGTCACCCCGCCATCGCTCGATGCCGTGGATGCAACTCCAGGAGGAATTCTCGAAGATCTCCACCTCATGGCTGGGCGGGTATTTCTCGAGGTACTCGCCGTAGTTGGTCGATCTGGCGAGGCCGTTCGATTGGATATAGTGCAGGGCATAGGCAAGGGCCATGTCGCCGTAACGATGATGATGGCCGTAGCTTTCGCCGTCGGTCGCGATGTGGACGATCTGGGGCCTTTGCCTCGCCCCTGAGAATCCTCCCAGCAGGCGCCGGGCGAAGGATTCTCCCTTTGACAGTAGTCCCTCAAAGGCGACGGCGCGGGAAATGGGACCGTCATAGAAAAAGAGGGCGATCTCCCGACTGGAGGGAAGGCGCTGGAGATAGGGCATGGTCGGGTCGATCCTTTCTCCTTTGACGTCCTTCCACTTCCCCTGCCCGATAGGGCGGATCCGCTTTGCCTGTCGCGGCGCGAGGATCGTGAAACGGATCCCCTGCTCCGCAAGGATATCGAGGGTTTCCAGATCCACCGCCGTCTCGGGCAACCACATCCCTTCCGGCTTTCGTCCGAACCGGTGCTCAAAGTCCCGGAGTCCCCAGATGATCTGGGTGGTCTTGTCACGGCGGTTGGCCAGGGGGAGAATCATGTGGTTGTATGCCTGGGCCAGACCGGAGCCGTGTCCCGAGAAGAGCTTCTGGCTTTCTCGGTCCGCTTCCAGGATGTTTGCATAGACGTCTGCGGCATGCCTCTGTAACCATGCCAGGAGGGTAGGCCCGAAATTGAAACTGATCTTTCCGTAATTGTTCACCACCTGCAAGATGCGTCCCTCCTCGTCTAAGATGCGAGAGGTGCCGTTCGTGGCGTAACACTCGGCCGTGATTCTTTCATTCCAATCATGATAGGGATGGGCCGAATCCTGCAGCTCCACCGCCTCCAACCAGGGGTTTTCCCTGGGAGGCTGGTAAAAGTGACCGTGAATACAGATATAGCGTTCCATCAATTCAAGATATCCTTTCTGCTGGTGAGAATTCCTATGGTCTGGGGCTGAAGGGTGAGGGTCGCCTCACCATCCGACGTGATGTCATCGGGAACCCGGCTCCCTGGCCCGCCCCACCGGTCGTCTGAGGAATCCAGTTCTTTGGTCCACTCACCTCCGGGGAGAGGCAGGGTCACGGTCCTTGGCCTTTGGCCGAAGTGCAAGACCAGGGCGGCCTCTTCAGCCTCTGACCAGCGCCTCAAAAACAGGACCTCGTTCTTTTCAAGGGCCGTGATCTCAGTGGCCCTCTTGTCCATCCGGGTGAGTGGGGAAATCTCCCTCCGCATTCGAAGGAGTTCCTTGTTGAAGTCGAAGAGGACCTGGTGGTTTCCCTCAAGGCGCAGGTCGTGATCGAGCCTGGCGCTCAGAAAGGTGCCTTCATCCTGGGGGTCCGGGGGTTCCTTGCGCCACCCGAAGGAGGCAAATTCCGCCTTTCGACCCTTCCGGACCGCCTCCACCAGGCCGGGGTCGGAATGGCTGACAAAGTAAGGAAAGGGGGCCGTCTCTCCATATTCCTCGCCCATGAAAAGGAGCGGGACAAAAGGCGAGAGGATCACAGCGCCCGCGGCAAGCTTCAATGCCTCAAAGGAGACCAAGGAGCTCAACCGTTCTCCACGCATTCGATTTCCCACCTGATCGTGGTTTTGGGCAAAGACAACGAACCGGTGGGCCGGGATATCTCGGGAGGAACGGCCGTGCCGTCGCCTGCGAAATGCGGAATACTGCCCGTCATAGACGTATCCGTCGCCGAAGGCCTTTACAAGATGGCGGAACTGACCGAAGTCCTGATAATAGCCGGACCGTTCACCCGTCAGCAGGGAATGGAGAGCATGGTGAAAGTCGTCGTTCCACTGGGCGTCGTGGCCGAAACCGCCGAGTTCTGCGGGATGAATCAACCGGGTATCGTTGAGGGCGCTCTCGGGGATGATGAGAACCCGGCGGCCGAGCCTTTCGGCCTCTTCATGGACAACCTGGGCAAGCTCTTCAAGGAAGGGTTTGGCCGAGAAGTCAAGGATCGCGTGGACCGCGTCCAGGCGAAGGGCATCCACATGGCATTCCGTGACCCAGTAGAGGGCGTTCTCTATGAAAAAGCGGCGAACCTCGTCGTTGTGGGGGCCGTCAAAGTTGAGGCAGGCCCCCCAGGGCGTTTTATACCGATCCGTGAAATAAGGGCCGAAGTCCCAGAGGTAGTTTCCTTCCGGTCCCAGGTGGTTGTAGACCACGTCGAGCACAACGGCCAGGCCCTTCTGATGGCAGGCATTCACCAGGTTTTTCAATCCCTCCGGCCCCCCGTAGGTGTTCTGCACCGCAAAGGGATAGACGCCGTCATAACCCCAGTTCCGACCCCCTGGAAACTGGGCCACCGGCATCAGCTCCAGGGCCGTGATCCCGAGTTCCTGGAGTCGATCCAGGTGCGGGATGATCGCCTCAAAGGATCCCTGCGGGGTGTAGGTTCCAACGTGGATCTCATATAGGACATAGTCTCTCAGAGGGCGCCCCACCCAGGAGCGATCGGTCCAGGCGAAATGGGGATCCACCACCTGGGAGGGCCCGTGGATGCCCTGAGGCTGGTACCGCGAAGCAGGATCAGGCCGTTCTTTCTCTCCGTTCAAGCGGTAGAGATACTGGGTCCCCGGATCGATCTCCTCCAGGAGTGCCTGGTAATAACCCTTTGCATCTCGTTGCAGTGGCACGACCCTCTCCGGGGGAGAGAGGAGATGCACTTCAACCCTCTCGGCGAGGGGAGCCCAGACGCGGAAGCGGCAACGGCCCCCACCCGCATAGCAGGCGCCGAGTGTCTGATTGTGGATCAAGGCTGGACCTTGCTCTGTTTCAAATAGACGATCCCGAGGGGCGGGAGGGTCAGATTGAGAGAATATGGCTGACCGTGGAAGGGGAGGGGAGCAGCCTCGATGCCCCCCAGATTGCCCTGGCCGCTGCCCCCGTAATGGACCGCGTCACTGTTCAGCACCTCTCGCCAGAATCCGCCTTTCGGGGCCCCCACCCGGTAGTTGTGGCGGGGAACCGGCGTGAAATTGCAGGCTACGATCACCATGTCATCAGCGGAACGGCCTTTGCGCATGAGGCTGAGGGTGCTCTGTTGCGAGTCGTTGCAGTCGATCCACTCAACGCCGGCCGGGTTGAAGTCCAGCTCATGGAGCGCCTTTTCCGCCCTATAGACGCGATTGAGATCTTCCATCCACCGTTGA
The DNA here is from genome assembly GCA_043806375.1 of Pseudomonadota bacterium. Lineage (GTDB taxonomy): Bacteria > Desulfobacterota > DSM-4660 > Desulfatiglandales > HGW-15 > JAZDGZ01. The sequence goes on from JAZDGZ010000596.1 coordinate 10,308, forward strand.
AGGCCGGCGTGGGGGGGGAAGTCGAGGAGGTGCCAGTCCAGGCCGACCTCGTGGTACCACTCGTTCCACTGCCCGAACTCCCCTCCCATGAAGAGGAGCTTCTTGCCCGGCTGGGCGTACATATAGCCGAAAAGGAGCCGCAGGTTGGCGAATTTTTGCCAGTCATCTCCGGGCATCTTCCTCAGGAGGGATCCTTTGCCGAAAACGACCTCATCGTGGGAGAGGGGCAGGACAAAATTCTCATGGAAGGCGTAGAGCATTCGGAAGGTCATCTTGCCGTGGTGGAATTTCCGATGAATAGGGTCGTTGGACATATACTCCAGCATGTCGTGCATCCAGCCCATGTCCCACTTCATGCCGAACCCCAACCCGCCCACATAGTTGGGCCGGGAGACCATGGGCCATGCCGTGGACTCCTCGGCAATGGTCTGGACCTGGGGATGGCTTCTGTAGACCTCTTCGTTGAGACGGCGAAGGAACGAGATGGCCTCCAGATTCTCTCTGCCGCCAAAGGTGTTGGGGATCCATTCTCCTTGCTTGTGGCCGTAATCCAGGTAGAGCATGGAGGCGACGGCATCGACCCTTAGGCCGTCGGCGTGATATTTCTCCAGCCAGAAGAGGGCGCTGCTGATCAGAAAACTGCACACCTCTTCCCGGCCGTAATTGAAGATGAAGCTGTCCCAGTCCGGATGAATCCCCTTGCGGGGGTCGGCATGTTCGTAGAGATGGGTCCCGTCGAAAAAGCCGATGCCGTGCTCATCGCCCGGAAAATGGGAAGGGACCCAGTCCAGGATCACCCCGATCCCGTGCTGGTGCAGGCAGTCGATGAGGAACATAAAGTCCTGTGGCTGGCCATAGCGGCTTGTGGGGCAAAAATACCCGAGCGTCTGGTAACCCCAGGAGCCGTAAAAGGGGTGCTCCATGACGGGGAGGAACTCCACGTGGGTAAAGCCCATGCGTTTTACATGCTCTGCCAACTTGGGACCCAGTTCCTGGTAAGTCAAAGGGCGATTCCCTTCTTCAGGGACCCGCATCCAAGAGCCGATGTGCATCTCGTAGATGGCCATGGGCGCCTCATGGCTGTTCGATGCCCCGCGGTTTTTCATCCACGCCTCATCTCCCCAGGCATAGTCGAGGTCCCAGACCACGGATGCCGTCTTGGGCGGGACTTCGCTAAAGGAGGCGAAGGGGTCTGCCTTGTCGGCCTGGTACCCCTGAGATCGGGATCGGACGTGGTATTTGTAAGCCGCCCCCTTTCCCAGGCCGGGCACAAAACCCTCCCAGATCCCCGAGCGCCCCTTGGGCCTGAGGAGATGGCTCCTCTTGTTCCAGCTATTGAAGTCCCCCATCACGGAGACCTCTTCGGCATCGGGCGCCCATACGGAAAAGTAGGTGCCGTCAATGCCCTTGTGCTTCAGCAGGTGGGCCCCCAGTTTCTCGTAGAGCCGGAAATGACTCCCTTCATTGAAAAGATAGAGATCATCCTCTGTGAGGAGGCTGATGTCGTAGAGGACAGGATCCGTCGGTTTTTCTTTTCCTTTCGGTGCCCCGGGGTTGCTGTTTTTTGTATCGGCCATGAATACCTCCTGAGGGTCAATTAAGATATTGGTTGGTCATCTCTTGCAGTGCTCGTCTGTGTGATTTGG
>JAZDGZ010000597.1:0-2740 GCA_043806375.1 Pseudomonadota bacterium
GATTTCGTCTTTATTCTTGAAATAGATATAAACGCTCGAATTGCTTATACCCACCGCCCTGACAATATCCCTGATGGAAGCCTTAACGAAGCCGTGTCTATAAAAAAGGTCCACGGCCTTCTCCAAAATCTTCTCCTGAACATTGAACTTCTTCATTTCTTGGACTCAATCAGATGATCAACGCGCTCAAGCGGACAGCGAACGAACGATCGTTCGTGGCGTATTTATAGCCTCTCGAAACCCGCCATGTCAACAAAAAACTTCTGTTTTGAAAAAAAACTTTCACCCCGACAAAGCTTTCCAATGTTATTTGCGAACGCTCGTTCTTAAAGATCTCAGACCGGCTTTACCTTCCCGTGTCCGGGTAGTCATAAAATCCCCTTCCGGACTCTCTGCCAACCTTCCCGGCTCGAACCAGATTTTTTACCCACAGCGGGAGGCGGAACCTTTCGCCAAGCTCAACGGCCATGGTGTCGGTGACATGTTGCAGGAGGTGAATGGCATTGAGATAATCGATAAGTTCCAGAGGACCCATAGGGTGCCCCAGACCGAGCTTTGCCCCGGTATCCACATCCTCCACCGACCCAACGCCCTCCTCAACAATACGGGTCGCCTCGACGACCAATGCGTTAAGCATTCGGTTTACGATGAAGCCGGGACTGTCTGCAGAGACGATGGGGGTCTTTCCCATGAGCCTGGCAAGGGCCTTGACCTGTTCTACGGTCTCATCAGCCGTCATGGTCCCCTTCACCACCTCCACCAGTTTCATGATCGGCACGGGGTTGAAAAAATGCATGCCTGCGACCTTTTCAGGCCTTTGCGTCACGGAGGCGATGTCGGTGACCGAGAGGGAGGAGGTATTTGTGAGAAGGAGGGCCTCCTTCGAGGCGACCACTTCGTCCATCTTCCTAAAAGTCTCCTTCTTCGTATCCATATCCTCAAAGACCGCCTCAATGACCACATCCCCGTCGCTGACGCAGCCCAGATCCGTGGATAACGCGATCCTGGAAAGTATTCTACTTTTCTCCTCTGGATTGATTTTGCCTTTGTTGACCTGCGTATCAAGATTCAATCCAACCTTTTTGAGACCACGATCGATATTGCCCTGATCCACATCCATCCCCTGAACACTGAACCCGGACTGGGCCAGGGCCTGAGCGATACTCATGCCCACCTTGCCCAAACCAATGATTCTTAGCCTCAAATCCTTGGTGATATCCATGACCGGTCTTTCTCTCTTTTCAGATTTTGCCCTCAGCCTTAAGCTTTTGCTCTACATCCCGTTCCAAGGTCTTCTTGTCCACTTTTTGTTGATCCCCCACCCTCGGCAAAGCGGTTATGATCTCAAGCCGCTCGGGGAGTTTGTAAGGAGCGAACTTTTTCGCTTTCAGGAAAGAGGTCATCTCCTCAAAGACAATCTTTTTCTCAGGCTGCAAGACAACATAGGCGCAGCATCTTTGGCCCATGATCGGGTCGGGCATACCGACAATGGCGGCATCCGCCACGCTCGGATAGGTTCGAAGCATCGCCTCCACCTCGTCCGGATAAATGTTTTGACCCCCACGGATAATCATGTCCTTCTTGCGCCCCACGATCACCAGGTTCCCGGACCCTTCCCACCTGGCCAGATCCCCCATCTTGAACCACCCGCCTTCCCACTCCCTCCTCGTCATCTCTTCATCCCCGAAATAACCGGGGCCACAGGCAGGTCCTCTACCCCAGACCTCTCCTATGCCGCCCTCAGGCGCTTCACTGCCGTCTTCATCCGCCAGCCTGATTTCAGTCTCGGCCAGGGGCTTGCCGACACTGCTCATGCGAAGCTCTTGGGGGTCACCCGGGGAGTTTATGGTATTCACGTCAGAGTCTACGGAGCCGTAATGCTGCAGCAACGGACATCCCAGCTTCTTCTCTACTTCTACCGCCTGGTGGTATGGAATGGGTGCGCCCCCGGTCCACACGACACGCAATGAGCCTAGATCATAGGCCTGGAAGTTTGGGTGGTTGACCATGTTAATCAACATCGTGGGGACGAAAAAGGCGGCGGAAATCCTCTCTCTTGCAATCAGCTTCAGAGCCGCCTCTGTGTCCCACCTCTCCAGAATGACGACCTTGGCCCCAATTTGCGGGGCCGTGAAAAAGGCCGGCGTATTAGGCCCTGCAGCAACAGGGGCGAACAACCCCAGGATATCATCGCCGGTCAGCGCGAGCTTTTCGATGTAGGAGCTGCCATGCCACAATTTAGAGCACATGGCATGTTGCACGAGCTTGGGCATGCCCGTGGTTCCCGTGGTATGGACAACCAGGGAGGTCTCAAAAGGGGTGAAGGTCCTCTCTTCAAGGGCGGTCATGGAAACGGTCTTCCCCAAGGGTTTTTCCATGATCTCCTTAAGGGAAAGGGTTCCGCCGGGAATCTCCTCTCCAATGATAAATACATGCCTTATCTCGGGTATGCGAGGTCGAATGGCCTCCAGCATGTTGAAGTAATTGAAACCGGCAAACTCCCGGAAAATGACCAGCCCTGCGGGCCTGGTACGGTTAAGAACATACTCCATCTCTGCTTCTCGCAGCGTCCTCGCCGCAGGCAGAGAAAGGATGCCTGCCTTCTCACAGGCCACCCGCAACAGAATGGCCTCCGCCATGGGCGGCAATTGGAGCACGATCATCTCGTCCCTGCCGATGCCCAAGTCCAGGAACCCCAGGGCAAGCCTATCGATGATCTGCTTTGCCTGCGACCAGGTCA
>JAZDGZ010000598.1:0-3216 GCA_043806375.1 Pseudomonadota bacterium
GTGTCAGACCCTGGGATTTAAACCCAAAGTCGCCACCATCGGGAAGGCGATCCTCTTTCCTTCGGCCGTGGGCGCCCTTGGCGGGGATCTCCCCAATGGGCTTACAACCGAGGTCTGGTGGCGCCCGCACCATCCCTTTAAGAGTTCTCTGACGGGGCAGAGTTCCAAAGACCTGTGTGATGAGTGGGTCAAGGATCCGGGAAAGGAATGGACCCAGCCCATCGGCTACAAACACGCAGGATACGAGATTGCGGCCGATGTCCTGCGAAGGGCAGGCAGCATTGACAAAGAGACCATTCGAAAGGCCATTGCCGCTACCGACATAAAAACCATCGTGGGCCCAATCAAATATAACAAGGAGAACTACAGCCGTACACCCCTGGTGGGGGGACAGTGGGTCAAAGGGGAGAAATACCCATGGGAACTCAAGATTGTTCACAACAAAGAGCATTCCTACATCCCCTTGACAGGTGAGATGTTTACCATCGGTTAACAAGGCAAGAATCTGAGAATCATCGACGCCGGGGGTCCTTCACGGGCTGTCCGCCCTGAAGGACCCCTATCATCAAGAGACCCATCGGCAGTGGAACGAGAGGTCTCAGAGGCACTTTTTCCGGCGGAAGCAGGCCGGGATGAGGCATTCATGGGCTCTTGGCCCCGGCGTCCAGCCGATGAACTTCCCCGCGGCCCCGCTGTAGCGGGATCCTCCAGAGGCGGATAAATCTCCGCTACGCTCCGACAAGCAGCGGGGTATCAAGAATTGACGGTCTCGTAAAAAGTCGTCACCCCGTTGAAAAACGGGGTCCAGGTTTTTTGTAACTCTATGAAAATACTGGATTCCGGCTGGAGTTTATCCCGCACTTGATACGGGGCCGGAATGACGAAAAAAGGGCTTTTGGGACTTTTTACGAAGGCATCAAGAATTCAGGAGGCAGAATAAAACAACCATACAAACGGCTTTCATACTGGGAAGTTTAGGGCTGTTTCCGATTCGAACTTCTATTGACACCGTTGGTAGATCTTACTATCATGCGCCCTGCCCGATGGTTGCGCCGTTTTCATTTTTTTTGGATCGAGGCCCATGAGTGAAAGACATTCCTCCTTGGCCGATTTCGGGTTGTTTTCTAATGCGAAGACCGTCCCTTCTTCAGGAAAAGACTTTTTACGCAAGGTCTTCGGAAAAAGTTGTTCCGGTTCAATCACCAAGATTGATGCCTTCGTAAAAAGTCGTCACCCCGTTAAAAAACGGGGTCCAGGACTTCTGTAACTAATTGAAAAGACTGGATTCCGGCTGCAGTTTATCCCGCACTTGATACGGGGCCGGAATGACGAAAAAGGGGCTTTTGGGACTTTTTACGAGGGCATCAAGATTCTATAATGTCGGGAGGTCTTCTTATGGCACAACCTGTCTGGCACGCTATGGATGCAATGCAGGTCCTCAAGGAATTGAAATGCGACCCGCATAGCGGCCTGAGTGCCGGGGAAGCCAAAGAGCGTATCAACGAATACGGATACAATGAATTAACCAAAGAGGAGCAGGTCTCCCCCTTCACCCTTTTTCTCAACCAGTTCAAAAATGTCCTCATCATCATCCTTCTCGTTGCCACGATTCTTTCGGCCCTTGTCGGGGAAGTGCTCGATGCCGCACTGATCCTTGTCATCGTGCTTTTCTGCGCCATTCTCGGTTTCGTTCAGGAATACAGGGCTGAGCAGGCGCTCGAGGCCCTGAAAAAAATGCTCTCTCCCACCATCACCGTCCTCCGTGACGGCAAAGAAGGGGAAATCCCGTCAAAAGAACTGGTTCCAGGCGATATCCTTCTCCTTGAGGCGGGGGACAGGATCCCGGCGGACGCAAGGTTGATCGAAATGCACTCTCTGAAATGCGATGAGGCCCCGCTGACCGGAGAATCTTTGCCCGTTGGAAAAAACCTCGATCTCATGCCTGAAGACCTCCCCGTGGGGGACAAGAAAAATATGGTATTTACAGGGACCACCGTCTCCTACGGGAGAGCCAAGGCCGTGGTGACGGCCACAGGCATGAAGACAGAGTTCGGAAAGATCGCTCAGGAGGTGACCACGGTTGAGGCGGAAAAAACCCCGCTGGAGAGAAGAACACAAGAGATAGGAAAATGGCTCGGCATCGGCGCGCTTGCTATTTGCTTCCTGGTGGCCGGCATCAGCATCGTGAGGGAGGGCCTGGGAGGAAAGATTGATTTCCCTTTTTTCATCACCGTGGTGATGTTTGCCGTCTCTCTGGCCGTGGCCGCCGTTCCTGAGGCCCTACCCGCCATCGTCACCGGAGCGCTCGCCATTGGCATGCGTCAGATGGCCCAGCGGAACGCCCTGGTGAGGAAAATGCCCGCTATAGAAACCCTGGGATGCGTCACGGTGATATGTTCAGACAAGACTGGAACTCTCACCAAAGGGGAAATGACGGTAAGAAAAATATATACGGCAGCGGGATTTGTCGATGTTTCCGGAGCAGGTTACTTACCGGAAGGGGGATTCAAGGATGCCCGGACCGATAACGTTGTGGCCCCCGATGATCTGCCTCCTCTGAAGATGCTTCTGCTGTCGGGTCTTCTGTGCAATGACGCCTCTTTGGAACAGGGCGAAGGCAAATGGCTCATCAAGGGTGATCCCACCGAAGGCGCCCTGATCGTGGCTGCGGCTAAAGCCGGCATTTTGCAGAAGCAGACCAGGCTTGAAAACGAAAGGATCGAGGAACTCCCGTTCAGCTCCGAGAGAAAGCGAATGACGACCGTCCACAGGATGAAGGACGGAAACAGGGTCGCCTTCATGAAAGGCGCCCCCGAAGTCGTAGCGCAAAGGTGCCCCTCCATGCTGGATGGGGGTGAGGTGAGGCCTTTCACCTCAGAGGACGGAAGCATGCTCCTCGCAGCGAATGAAGAAATGGCGCACGGCGCCATGAGGGTCCTTGCCCTAGCCTACAGGGAGCTCTCGGAAGAGACGGCCTGGGGGGAAGAGGCCATGGAACATGAGTTTATCTTCCTTGGTCTTGCAGGCATGATGGATCCGCCCAGAGAAGAGGCCGTTGAAGCAATCAGGGTATGCAAAGAGATCCATATCAAACCTGTCATGATTACAGGTGACCACAAGCTCACTGCCGTGGCCGTTGCCAAAGAGATCGGTCTCTACAAAGAAGGTGATATGGTGCTCACTGGAGAGGAACTGGAGAAACTCTCCGATGAAGAC
>JAZDGZ010000599.1:0-3435 GCA_043806375.1 Pseudomonadota bacterium
ATCAATACCATCCCGGGAAAGGACGTCTTTTATATGGACTGCCGAATCCTGCCGACCTATCGGGTGGAGGAGATCCTTGATTTCATCAGGACCAGGGCGAAAAAAGTCGCTGAAGAACTGGATCTTTCCATAGAGATAGAACCGGCCTACCGGCAGCCGGCAGCAGATCCGACGTCGCCGGATGCGCCGGTCGTCAAGGCCTTGGCCAGGGCCATAAAGTCAGTCAAAGGCCTCGACGCCAAGCCCATGGGAATCGGTGGCGGGACCGTGGCCGCCTTTTTCAGGCAATCGGGCCTTCCGGCCGCCGTATGGTTGACCGATCCGGGCACGCCTCACCAGCCGAACGAATATTGCCTGATCAGCAATATCATCAGTGATGCGAAGGTCTTTGCCAGCCTTTATCTCGATGCCTAGCAGGCTGCTGAAAAACGCCCATCTGCGGCGTTACCCTCATTCCTTCCCGTGTCTGGCACGGGACAGGCTTATTGCGGCGTACTTCTATGTACGCCTCACTTCTCGGAATTTTGGGTGCCTTGCATCTGGACATTTTTCAGCAGCCTGCTCAGCGGGTGTTTTTCAGCGACCTGGTAGAGGATGTGATGCCGGGGTGACGGGGGCCTATTCCAGGAGGGATGAAAGGCTCAATCAACGTTTCCCATGCCGTGAAAGGCCCGGGAGGGGAGATGGCCGTGCCAGATGAGATCCTTGTTCAGTAGAGACCGGCAATCCTCCGGGGATGGTGCCCTGTAGACGATTCTAAAGCGTTCCGACCACGGGAGGGTCCCGGTTTCAACGGGCCCGGCCTTCTCTTTTACAAGCCATCTCTCGCTGGTGAAATCAAAATCAAAGGACCTGCTCTCTTTGGGGCCTAGAAGGATGAGATCTTCATCCGACGGTCTTGCCGGTTCGCCGAGAGATTGGGAAAGGACCCAATCCTTGGTCCCCCATGGCTCCAAAGAGAAAGAACGATGATCCGGAAGATTGACGAGGGAGAGAGGGCTATCCGATGCATTCACCAGGGTCAGCCTGAACTTGGCGCTTTTGCGGCCGGAAGGTTGCCTCCTGTCAGGTTGCTCCAGAACGGTCAAGGCAATTCCCAATGGGCTCCACCTGTGGCTCCTGATGACGGCGGTGCCGTCTCGGCCGAGGGCTATCTCCATTTCAAGGGGAATCTGCACTTCCGTCCGCCGCCCCATTCGTTTCTCGATATCTTTTCCCTTGCCTTGCTGGACATAGTATGACTCTATGCCGTACCTGACATTCAGTGACCTGGCCGTCCAATGCCCCATGGCACGCCCCTTGATAAACAGGCCGCCCTCAGGGGTTTCATCGGTAGCATAGACCAGTTCGGCCAGGCCCTTGGAGCCTTCAGCCAAGACGGCGTAGACGCGTCTGTCCTTGTCTTGAATGTTCAGGTTGAGTCCGCCTCTCAGTTTATTTATGGGAATACTGGATATTTCGTAATTGAGACGAACAAAATCCCCCCGGAACAAGTCCCTCGGGTCTATGGGCGCCGTTCTCAGGTAGGTCGTCTTACCCTTTCGAAGAATGAACTCTCGTCCCCCGGCCATGTAGGCGAGCACAAAGAACTGGAAGAGTACGGCCAGCAGGATCAGTGTCTTTCTCATGATGCCCCTTCCCGGGCCTTTTTCTTGGCCTTTGAATAGTAGGCGCCCACCAGGAACAGGCCCGAGCCGATAACCAAGAAGATCACCGCCCGCATGATAAGACTTTGAAAAAGATCCGCATAACGCGTCGCGGCAAGCAGGGACAACAACAGACAACCGGTTGCCGCTAACCTGATATTCACCGTCCTGCATCCGTGGGAAATAAACACGATGGAGTGGAAGAGAAAGACAAGGTTAAACAGCCCTGCGGTAGGCCATGCCTTATGCCCTGTCAGCCGTAAGACGATGAGCCCGATCATGATGATGAGGATCACCGGGACGGCGAGAAGGTCGATGCGAAAAGATTCGGATAGACGGTCTCTTATTTTGGAAGGGGGCCAAAGCGTGATCAGCCACAAGGCGGCCGCGGCGAGGGCAAACAGGGTGAAATAGACGAGCGACGCCCTGTTGTTGAAATCGACACCGAGCAGTCCGGGTGCGGCTGAAGGAAAACTGAGGACATACAGAATGGCCAGATAGGGGAGGTGCCCGAGGAAAGAGAAAATCCCGGCGCTCCCAGGGAAAAGGCCCTTCTCACGCACCAGCAGGCTTGCCGATAGGAGCATGCACGCGCAGAAAAAGAGGATCGGAACAATGAGGTCGTCGCTGATTCCTAAGCAAGTAATGGCGAGAGTGATCAGAAACGAAACGACGCCGGTTGCGAGAAGGACTCTGGATTGAAATGCCCAGGCGAGCGGCAAAACGCCGAAAAAAATCAGAGGAGAGGCGAGGTGGTTGACCTGACCAAAGGAAAGCACTTCGAAACCGTTCCAGAGCGTGAGAATGACAGCCCCGAGGATAGCCTGGGGGACTGAGGGAAGAGTCCAGCCCAGGGCGAGGGCGCCGACACCCCAGACCAAAAAGGCATTGGGGTAATGTTCATCCAGATGGTAAATCTGGGCCACCAGCCATATCCCGGCGCCGAATAGCATGGTCCCCAGGAGATGCAAGGCTTCACCCACCGTCCTGAACCGGCTCTCCGGACGTCGAAACCACATGCCAAGGACATGGGCGCTCGTCAGGGATAGCCCTATCAAGCCAAGCTTCACGGCCTTGTGCATCTCCTCCCAGTTGTAAGCTATAAGGAGAATCACACCAAGCCCGAAGAGGACCGCGCCCATAGCGAGAAAGATGATCCTTCCCCAGGATGTGGTTTCGTCTGTGGGTGGGTAGCGGGTACGGATGGCCTCTGCCTGTGCGAGATCAATGATCCCGGCCTCAACCCATTGATCTACCTCCGGCAAGAGCCATTTGACATGTCTTAACATGATCTATCTCTTGTGGAAGTAGGGCTTGTACAAGAAAATCCGTTTCGCCGCGGACTTTTCGTGATGTTGGGCCAGCGAGAGGTTATAGCTTTCTCTCCAGGTGAAGGATCAGGTTGCCGTCCATCCAGTACTCGATAAACCTGGCGGCCGTGTTGATACGATACGTATATCCTTGAAGGTTATGCTGTTCCGAACGATATATTTTGGTCGGCATTTCAGGCCCGCCGTTCTGCCAGTTGCGATAGTAGGCCATGTCCTCGTTTGAAATCTTGACGATGAAGTTCTTGCCCCAAGAGTCCTTAGCCACCTTGACATAAATGTCACTGTCCTGCACGAGCACATCCTCCACAACCGCGCGGTCCATTTTTATGGCTGAAAAGGGTCCGTAGCTGGGTCCGCTCTGGGCTCCAACACTCAGAGGGACAAAAAGAGAGAGGGCCAGAAGAAGAACAACAAACCGTTTTTTCATAATTTCCTCCTTGATCAAATCAATGGTTTGT
>JAZDGZ010000600.1:0-3626 GCA_043806375.1 Pseudomonadota bacterium
CTGCAATACCGTTATCGAACAGTGCAACGGCTGTCAGAAAGCCAAGGCATTCGCGACCGGCAGTTACTGCGTCATGTTCCCCGATCCCGCCATCAAATGGCGCACAGGGAAATGCAATATGGCCACACACTTGGCAAAGGCCTCTCCAGCCAAGCCGGCGGCCAAAATGAATCCCCTGAAGGCCTCGAAACGCGGAATCCACTAAGAACCCGCCAAAAGCCTGCCTTTTTCTGCAAGAGAATCAGTGATCGAAGAGGACTGAATCTTTGAAGGGATTGGTCTGCCTTACCGCTTGAGGTATATCAAAAATTCCCGGTTCCCCTTGGGCCCCAGGATGGGGGAGGGCGTATGCCCCATGACCGTCCAGTTGAGGTCCTCGATGAAACGGGTCAGCTTTTCTATGACCTCCAGGTGAAGGGACGGGTCCCGTACCACCCCTCCCTTTCCCACCTGGCCTTTGCCCACTTCAAACTGGGGCTTGATCAGTGCGACGATAAAGGCCCTTTTGAGAAGGAGTTCGGAGACCGGGGGGATGACGAGTCTCAAGGAGATGAACGAGACGTCTATGACGGCGCCGTGGATCCGCTCTCTCAGGTCCGAAGGTTTGAGGTAGCGTATATTGGTCTTTTCCAGGACTGCGACGCGGGGGTCATGGCGAAGCCTCCAGTGAAATTGCCCGTATCCCACGTCTACCGCGATCACCCTCTTGGCCCCTTTCTGGAGGAGACAGTCTGTAAACCCCCCGGTAGATGCCCCCACGTCCATGAGGACCTTCCCTTTCACATCCACCGGGAAGGTCTCGAGGGCCGCCTCCAGTTTCAGTCCGCCACGGCTCACATAGGGGGGGTAGGGTTGCTTGAGGGAGATGATTGCTGACGCAGGTATGGGGTGGCCGGGTTTATCCGACCTGACATGATTGACCTCCACAAGGCCCGCCATGATCATGGCCCTGGCCTTTTCGCGGCTCTCCGCCAGGCCCTTTTGAACCAGGAGGAGATCGAGCCGAATCTTGTCGTTTTTCTCTCTCGGCATGAACGGTCTAACGGTTTTGTATGGACATGGGGGTTTCTTTTCAACGGGGTGGTACCCCCAATTCATCACCTGCTTCTTCTACTAAGGCTGAGCATTGCACACACTTGACACAGCGGCAACCTAACCCCATCGTTGCAGAAAAAGCGGCCCAGGTTAAGGGAAAGCCCTCTTGGAGAAAGGGTCCTGTCAGGATTGTAATGGATCACTTGTTAGCACCCAAAGGTCTATCCTGTCATGCCCGCGCAGGCGGGCATCCAGTTCTTGAAAAGCCGCATGGATTCCCGCCTTCGCGGGAATGACAAGGTTGTTCTGGGCGAATGTTTATGCACCGTTAGGGTTAACTATCTGGTTTTAAAGATCACTCTTTAAACCGCAGAATGTCCAACAAGGTTTACCCGCCTTCGGCGGCGCCAGAGGCGACCAGGGAATTTCGAATATCGAATTGAAAACTTCATCATTCTGCGGTTCCTTGTTCGACATTCGAAATTCCATATTTTGGGGTGCCTACACCCAAACCCCCAAATACCCCCTGTGTCAAGTGTGGGGAAAGATCAGCGACTAAGGGGAGAGGGGCGGCCCTCAAGGGGTGGTCTGCCCCAGCACATCCATTGATGAGGGTTTCAGCAGCAATCCGTCAAGAGAGACCCCTTCCGTTCAAGGAGCCATGCACAGCTCTCTCGCCTCCTTCAGGATGCCCGACCGGTCAAGCCCGTACTTCTCTCTCAGGAGATCCGCAGCCCCATGCTCCACAAATTTGTCGGGGAGGCCCAGCCTCTTCACACGGATGTCCCGCACTTCCATGTCGCAGAAGAGTTCCAGGATCGCACTGCTCAGTCCCCCTTGCCTGATGTTTTCCTCCACCACGAGGACCTTGCCTGCCTCCCTGGAATAGGCCACCAGATCCCTGTCCAGGGGTTTTACAAACCGGCAGTTGACCACTCCGACCGAGAGGCCCTCCTTCTCCAGAATCTCGGCAGCCTGAAGGGAGGGAGAGACCATGCTGCCTAAGGCGATGATCATCAGGTCTTTGCCCTTTCTGAGCAATTCCGCCCGGCCTATGGGAATCTCTCTGTACTCAGGGTCCTGATGGACCCCGGTCCCTTGGCCTCTGGGATACCTGATGGCCACCGGGCCCGGCTGCCTCAAGGCCGTGTAGAGCATATGCCTGAGTTCATTCTCATCCTTTGGGGCCATCAGGATCATGTTGGGTAGACTTCGCAGATAGGTCACGTCAAAATGGCCGTGGTGGGTCTGGCCGTCCTCCCCCACGAGGCCCCCCCGGTCGATACAAAAGACGACCGGCAGGTTGGGAAGGCACACATCGTGTACGATCTGATCAAAGGCCCTCTGAAGAAAGGTGGAGTAAATGGCAACGACCGGTCTGAAGCCCTCTACGGCGAGCCCCGCCGCAAATGTGACCGCATGCTGTTCCGCTATGCCCACGTCCAGGAATCGATCGGGAAAAACCTCGGCAAACTTGTTCAGGCCCGTCCCTTCGGGCATGGCCGCCGTGATGGCGAACAGACTGCCCTCCTTGCGGCCCAGGTCCACCATGGTCTCTCCAAAGACCTCTGTGTAGGACGGCGGGGTCTCGAGAGGGACCTTTTTTGGAGAGCCCGTATCTATCTCAAAAGTTCCCACGCCGTGAAAGTGGGCCGGATCCCGCTCTGCCGGCCCATAGCCCTTCCCTTTCACGGTCAAAACGTGAACCAGCACCGGCCCCTCCAGGTGGAGGGTGTTCTGAAAGGTCCCGATCAGGTGATCGAGGCGATGCCCCTGTATGGGACCGACATATCGGAACTTCAAGGCCTCGAAGAGCATGCCCGGGGTAAAAAAGGTGATGAAGGAGTCCTCGCTCTTTCGAACGAGACTCATGATATTCTCTCCCACGCCCGGGATCGACTTCAGGAAATTATTGAGTTCCTTCCTGAAATAGATGAAGCGACGACCCGTCATCTTCCGGCTCAGGAAGGATGAAAAAGCCCCCACGTTCGGGGCTATGGCCATGGCGTTGTCATTCAAGACCACGATCAGGTCCTTCTCCGTATGGCCTGCCTGATTGAGCGCCTCGAAGGCCATGCCCGAGGTCGTAGACCCATCCCCGATGACGGCGATGACCCGGCTGTCCTCCCCCTTCAGTGCCTTGGCCGTGCTTATCCCGAGGCCTGCGGAAATGGAAGTGCCGCTGTGTCCCGTATCAAAGGTATCATAAGGGCTCTCATCCCGTTTGGGAAACCCGCTGATGCCCCCGTACGTTCGAAGGGTGTGAAAACGGTCCCTCCGTCCGGTAATGAGCTTATGGGTGTAAGATTGGTGACCCACATCCCAAATGATCTTATCCTTGGGCGCATCAAAGACGTAATGAAGGGCGAGGGTCAGTTCTACGACACCAAGACTGGGAGCCAGGTGCCCGCCGGTCTTGGAAACGGTTGCGATGATCTTATGCCTGATCTCTGCGGCCAGCCGATTCAGTTCTTCCAGGGAAAGGCCTTTCAAATCCGCCGGGCTGTTAATCTTATTCAGGATGGGGAACTGTTCTTTTTTGTCCATTACTTCTTTCTCTCAATGATATACCTGGCGATCTGCCTTAAGGG
>JAZDGZ010000601.1:0-4209 GCA_043806375.1 Pseudomonadota bacterium
CAGTTCAAGGGCCTTCTCTCCGCTGCTCGCCCAATCGGCCTCCAGTCCCCTCAGGGACAAGCGCTCTGCCAGGGTAGAGACCAGTTCTTCTTCGTCGTCCACCAGTAGTACCCGGATCTTTGTCATCACTCCATTTTCTCCATTTTGATGGGCAATTGAATAACAAAGCTTGTTCCCTTACCCACCTCGCTCTTGACGCTGATCCTGCCCCCAAGCTCATGGACAAGGGTCGACGTGATAGAGAGTCCGAGCCCTGTTCCACCCCTGTTGGCCGTGGTGGAAAAGAAGGGCTCAAAGACGCGATCGAGGTCCTCATCCGGTATGCCGCAACCGTCGTCCGAGATGGCAAATGAAACAAGGTCCTTACCCTCTCGTCTCATCGTGATGTCCACATGCCCGCCGTCATTCACGGCCGCAAAGGAGTTATTGACCACATTGAGAAAGATCTCCTGAAGCCTGCCCCGATCACTCACGATTTGCGGGAGATCCTGGGGTGCATCCACGGAGACGGCTACGGATCGGTACTCGGCCTCTTTGCCGAGAAAACCGAGCACCTCGTGGATGACCTCTCTCAAATTGACGGGCTTGACGCTCTTCTCGCTGTGGCGCATGAAGCTCAGAAGCCGCCTGGTGATGACGGCGCAGCGTTCCACCGAGGAGATGACAGAATCCACAAGGCCCATGAGCTTTTCATCATGAGCGAACTGCTCCCTCAGGGTGAACATATCCTTGATCAACCCGGCCTTCTCGTTGATGATGGCCAGGGGGTTGTTGATCTCGTGGGCCACCGTTGCGGCCAGCCGACCGATGGTCGCCATCTTGTTGGAGTATTCTATCTGGTGAAGGGTCATGACCCTCTTCTGATCGGCCACGTATATCTGCTCGACCAGATAGGTGGCCACCCCAAGGATAACGAAAAGAATGATCGTCATGCTCGCTCCCAGAAAACCGATAAGTTTCAGCCGGGTCGTGTACCAGGGCTTCATTAGTTCGCTCTTCTCCTTGACGATCATGAGGATAAAGGGCGTTTCAGCGATATAGGCGTAGCCCACGATGAGGGGATTACCCTCAGGGACCCGTTCCTCGAAGACTGCGGTTTTTTCCGAATACCCGGGCACGGGAAGCGAGATCTTTTCGAGGACCTTGCCGTGGGACCGGGAAGGGGTCTGGAGGGTACCCTCCCGGTTTACAATAAATGCGTCCCCAAATCCGCTCACCTCCAGCTCCGAGAGCAGCCTGTCGAATCTCTCCATGTCCAGGGTCGCCCGGAGCACGTAACCAAGGCCGTTCCCGATCTTGCGCCTGACCGCAATGACGAGATGGGGCACATGCCGGTAGCCGAGGAAGACGTCGCTGACATAAGCCCCCCGATCGAGGACCTCCTTGTACCAGCCCTGGTCGCTATAATCCTTGCCCTGCAACTGGTAAGGGCCGACATAGGTCCTCTGACACCCGAAGGAATCGATAACCCCCAGATCCGCGAACCCGCCCCCGAAGGCTTTCCTCATGTTGTCCAGGATCTCAGCGAGGCGGTCAGAGTCGTTCAGGGCCTCAAAGCTGTTGTCCCTGGCAATGAAATCGAGGGCGGCCATGCGTTCCGAGAGGAAGAAGGAGATGTTTCTCCTGGTGTTGGAGACGAGCCGGGAAGTACGCAGCAGGATTTCCGATTCCAGGGAACGCTGGGTCACCCGGTAATCGATGGCCGTGAGAAAGATCAGAGGCACCAGGGCCACCCCTGCCATAAGGAGGACGGCAAGCTTCCAGATGCGGCGGAAATTGAAAAGGTGCCTGTACGGGCCTGCCGCGACATCCACGTGATCCCAGAATTTCGGCTTCACTCTTTCCAGCATGGGGATATCTCGAAGAACGTTAGGCCTCCATACGGGGCCTTCTGAAGATGGACTAAGAGGTTGCTCTCCTTTCGGATTCCTTTCTCAAGCGAATCTTCTCATTGGCCTTTTTGAGGGTCTCGCTCAGGAGCTCGATGTCCACCGGCTTTTGAAGGTAGGCAAAGGCCCCGAGCTTCATGCACGTCTCCTTGTCGCCATCGGAGCCGTGTCCGGTGAGGATGATGACCTCAATCTCCGGCCGCGTCTCCTTGACCCGTTTCAAGACTTCGATGCCGTCGATGCCGGGCATCTTGAGGTCCAGAATCATAACCTCCGGCTCGTCTTCGCTCACCATATGAAGCGCCGACTCCCCGTCATAAGCCACGGCAGAGCCCATATCGCGCATGAGCAGCCGCTCGGAGAGGGTCTGGACAAATTCCCTCTCATCGTCCACGAGCAGGACCTTTGAGGGAAGTTCGAAATCAAACTTACGATAGACATCGGCCTGATGAAAGCCTTGGCCCACCTTTGTTTCCACGGATCCAACGCCGGCCACTTTGCCGGCAACCGCCTTCAGCTCCTCCTCGAGCCGACTCAGCATCAGGACGTGCTTGTTGATGGTCAGTGTGGCTGAACCATCCCTCACCTCTACGCACACATTATGCCCCTCTTCGGCCATGGCGACCTCCAATTTCGCCGCAACAAGAAAGTCCTCCCAGGCCTTTCTCGATCTCTCCGTAGGCCTCACGACTTCTGCGACTGCGTTTCTCTCAATAAGGGCCACGGCCTCGGCCACACTCATTTTGTCCACAGGGATGACGATATCGTAAAGCGAGGCGTCCCAGGGGTCATTCTTGTCAAAGAGGGTATTGACCCAGACGGCACGGTCCTCGTCCTGCTTGTGGATGACCTTGACCGCCTCTCTTTGCGAAAGCCCCTGCTCCTCCGCCGCAACAGAGCTTCTGAACCTCATGTCCGAGATAAGACAGACGCGAAGGACATGGGTCACCTCTTTTGGGATGAGATGACCGACGAATCCTGAGATCAGCAGATTGTCCGCCGAGACCGTTTCAGCCAGGGCAAGTCTCAGGTGGGCGATGGAACGTTCTTTCTCGCGGGTGAACTTATTGAACACGGAGGTCTTAGACGAAAAGGCCCGCCTAATCTTGGTCTCCCCGATCGTTGAAGTCGCACTTGCCTTGGCCACGATCTCTTCATCAGTGATCAGTCTGCATCCTACGCTGAAGCTGACCTCTTTGACCACACCCTCTTCCTTACAAAAGGTTCCGCTGAACACAGTAATCACAGACATCTTGATTCCCCTCTTACAAAAAATGGTTAGACAAGACGACAAACAGTCATGAGCGGGCAGATCTCCTCCTTGCCGTCCTTATGTGTTCTCGTGTAAATGGCGTTGATGGCCTTATCCATGGTCGGGTAGACATGGTCTTCGCCGATTCGGGCCAGAAAATGGGTGCGCTTGAGCACCGTCAAAACGGTTTCGTTCACACCGCTCATGGAGATGTCCACGCCCGCGCTTCTGACCCTTTCCACGAGTAATGATAATGTTTCTTCTCCCGATGCGTCAATATCGTTAATCCCGTTTGAGACGAGGATAATGTGTTTGAGATCCTTCTTGGCGCGCATACGCTCCGTAATCTTGTCTTCCAGGTAACTGGCGTTGGCAAAAAATAGTGGGCCGTCAAAACGAATGATGGCTATGTACACGCACTCCTTGAGGTCAAAGGTTGTACAGTCTATCAGGGATTGGTCCTCGTACCTGGCCAGGGTCGCCACGCCGGGTTTCATGCTCTTGCAAAGGAATACCAGGAAGGACAAGACCACGCCGACCATGATTCCCCGGTCCAGATGAGGAGCAAAACCGAGGGTGGCGATAAAGGTGATAATGGAGATGACGCCGTCATACCATTTGGCCTTCCAGGCGTGGATGAACCCGGAGATATTCACCAGGCCGATGACGGCCATCATGATGACTGACGCCAGAACCGGCTGGGGGAGATGATAAAGCAAAGGGGTGAAGAAAAGCAAGACGACAACCACCATCAGGCTGGTAAACACGCTGGAAAGTCCGGTCACTGCCCCGGACTGGAGATTGACTGCCGATCTGGAAAACGATCCCGACGTGGGATAGCTTTGGCCTATGGAACCACAGATGTTGGCGAGGCCCTGACCGATGAGTTCCTGGTTGGGGTCGAGGCGCTGGCCGGTCTTGGCGGCGATGGCCTTGGCAATGGAAATCGCCTCCATGAAGCCAAGCAGCGAAATGATGGCTGCGAAGGGCAAGAGATGCATGACCACACGGAGGTCGATCTTGGGCACTGAAAAAGAAGGAAGGCCCCTGGGGATCACCCCTACCACC
>JAZDGZ010000602.1:0-3305 GCA_043806375.1 Pseudomonadota bacterium
CCATCAAGGTCAAGACAAACAGCATCACATGGCTGATTCTTCTCTCCCAACTCATCGGTCCCTCCAAGGCGGATATTTCACCGGAAAAACTTTCTTGTTCTTTCATATGTATCAGAACAGGGGTCAAGATTCAACAGGAACTAAATTCTTCTTTTCATCATGGTAAGCGCCGCCCATCCGTCCATGGTCATGCTCTCCTTCTTGACCAGGCTCATCTGTGTGAAGAACCTCTCCATCTCCGACAGCTGCCGGCCGGAAAACCCTGAAATCACGGCCGCGCCTTGATCCTTCAGGTGGTTTGAGATCCGGTCCCCGGTTCTCAGGAGAACGGAAGGAACCAAGTTGGCGAAGACCAGGTCGTATTCGCCTCCAACCACCTCCCAGGACCCTGCCCTGATGATGATTTTTTCAGAGAGGCCATTCAGGAGGACATTTTTCCCGGCCGTCTCTGCGGACATGCGGTCCAGCTCGACGCCGATCGCCTGCGCGGCACCCATTTTGACGGCAGCAATGGCGAGAAGGCCTGTGCCGCAACCAAAATCGAGCACCATTCTGTTTCGAAGCCCCCCATGCAGTCCTCTCCGAGCCAGATCTTCCAGGCAGGCCAGACACAACCGGGAGGTGGGGTGCCATCCTGTGCCGAAGGAGTGGCGGGAGTCTATAAGGATGGTGGAAGGCCCTTTCGCAGGGGCAAGGGAAGGATGCCAGGGTTGTATGGTCATTGACGGGATGGGGTTAAAGGACTCTTTCAAACGCGCGCTTCCCACAGGCGGCTCTGCGTAGGCAAGGTTTCTGACCCTGAACTCAAACTTGTTTGTGAGGGAGAGATCCTTTTCTTCCCGGCTCACGATCCGAGAGATTTCCAGAAGCCTCTCGTTCAAGTTTTTCTCCTCCTCGATAAGGAAGACCCTGGCCTTTGGATCCTCCGGATCCGGGGAATCCTCCCGGGTCGGGGAGAGATGCTCCAGCCTTCGGCACAGTTCGAATATGGCGGGCGGCGGTCCCTCTATCGCGATCTCGATTTTCATAGGCTCACCAGCATAAGACGGTACAAGGCCCAGGGGGCAAGGCTCATGGAAATACGCATTTCAGAACACCTTCTCCCTTGCGCCATGCACCTTGCACCGTGCACCTTTCCTTTACCCATCCGCCTCAAGGCCTCCGGCTACATTTTCCTCTTGAAGAAAACCTGGAATGTGATCTATAAGGGAAACTTACACCAAATGATACTCGATTTCCGAAGGGTCGCGCTAGGATTTTGTGTTAGGCCCTTTGGTGGCGAATCAATGGTCTCTGATGATTCGAAGGTCTTTGAGGAAAGGGGTGAACCATGAAGATAGCCATCAGCGGCAAGGGCGGGGTCGGCAAAACGACCTTTGCCTCCTTTCTCATCCGCGCCTTTGCCGACCAGGGCAAAAAGGTCTTGGCCATAGACGCTGATCCTGATGCCAATCTCGCCCAGGCCCTGGGGGTCAAAGAGGGTTCGGAGATCGTACCCATCTCCGACATGAAAGAGCTTATCGAGGAGAGGACGGAGGCCAAGGTCGGCTCCATGGGCTCCTTCTTCAAGCTCAACCCCAAGGTGGATGACTTGCCTGAAAAACTGTCCATCAAGGTGGACGGCATCAAGCTCATGGTCTTGGGGGGTGTGAAAAAAGGCGGAGCAGGGTGCATATGCCCTGAGAGCACCCTTCTGAAGAACCTGGTAAGGCATGTCGTCCTCGCGCGCGATGAGGTGATCATTCTGGACATGGAGGCAGGCCTCGAGCACCTGGGAAGAGGCACCGCCATGGCCGTTGACCGGCTGATCGTCGTCGTCGAACCCGGAAGACGCAGCATTGAAACGGCCTATCACATCCATGAACTCGCCAATCACATCGGGCTCAAAAAGCTGAGCCTGGTGGGCAACAAGATCCGTTCTGAAAAGGACAAGGCCTTCCTCCTCTCCCATATGCCCGATTTTCAATTCCTCGGCTTCATCCCTTTTGAAAGCGATATCATTGAGGCGGATCTTGAAGGCCTTCCGCCCTTTGAGAAAAGCCCTGCGGGCCTTAAGGCCGTCAAAAAGATGATCGAAAAATTCGATCAGTGATAATCAAGAGGCTCAATACAACACAACGAAAGGAGAGCTGTAATGGGCAAAAGAATCCATAATTTCAATGCCGGTCCTGCGGCATTGCCCGTCCCTGTGCTGGAAGTGATTCGAGAGGAGTTGCTCGATTACAAAGGTTCCGGCATGTCCATTATGGAGGCGAGTCATCGGTCAAAATGGTTTGATGATGTGATCAATCAGGCCGTGGAGAGGACCAAGAGGCTCCTGAAACTTGGGGACGATTTCCGGGTCCTCTTTATTCAGGGAGGCGCGAGCCTTCAGTTTTGCATGATCCCCATGAATCTGTGCCTTGAGGGAAAGCCCGTCGACTATATCAATACGGGCACCTGGTCGACCAATGCCATCAAGGAGGCGAAAATCCTGGGCAAAGACGTCCGGGTGATCGCCTCTTCGGAGGATAAGAATTTCTCCTATATCTCTAGGGACTTCCAGGTTGACAAGGAGGCCTCTTACCTCCACTTCACCTCCAACAACACCATCAAGGGCACCCAGTGGGCAGAATTTCCCAGGGCGGAAAAGGTTCCCCTTGTGAGCGACATGTCGTCGGATTTTCTCAGCCGCCCCTTTGATGCCCAACCCTTTGGCCTGATTTATGCCGGCGCCCAGAAGAACATCGGCCCCGCCGGAACGGCCCTGGTCATCATACGCCAGGATATGCTCGAGAGGGTGCCGGCCAATCTCCCCAGCATGCTCAAGTACACGACCTTTTCCGATAAGAACTCCATGTACAATACGCCCGCCTGCTTTGTCATCTACGTGATCAACCTTGTCCTGAAGTGGCTGGAGGAGACGATCGGCGGCCTGGAAAAGATGGAGCGGATCAACAAAGAAAAGGGCAAGATCCTCTATGATTTCATCGATCAGTCGGATTTCTACCGGGGGACGGCCGCCAGGGACAGCAGGTCCTTGATGAACGTGACCTTCAGGCTCCCCAGTGAAGAGCTGGAGGCAGAGTTCGTGGCCGCAGCCTCAAAGGAAGGGCTCGGGGGCCTCAAAGGGCATCGTTCGGTCGGCGGGTGCCGGGCCTCTCTTTACAACGCCACAGGTATTGATGCCGTCCAGGCCTTGGTCGCATTTATGGCCGAATTTGAGAAAAAAGAGGGTTGATGTGAAAAGGACCAGGATCGTTCAGGTACTCGCTTCAGGCAATGTCGGCCGGAAGGTCACGGTGGCCGGCTGGGTCAGGACAAAA
>JAZDGZ010000603.1:0-3969 GCA_043806375.1 Pseudomonadota bacterium
TATGAGATCGCGTGGACCGAGTTCTACGGCGTGCATCCGGCGAAACTACTGGACGGTATTGAGGGTGGAACTTACAGTGTTGGAACAAGCGGTCCGGGCTACAGTCCCGGCGTATTTCCCTTGTGGGCCGGTCCCGAGTACCCGGGCGGAGCCAACAGAAGTAACGCTTACACGATGTCATTGACCATACAGGCACTTTATGAACAGATGCCCGATCTGCAGGCAGAATTCAACCGCACCAAAATGAAGCTGATGCATTTCTGGTCCACCGGACCGGGCTACTTCCTCATGGTACCGGGTAAAGACCTTCGAACGCTCGCTGACTTTCAAGGCAAGACATTGAGAGCGGCCAACCCCGCATCCGTGGCCGTTGTTGAGGGTCTGGGAGCAAAGGCCCTGTTCGCCCCCATGAGCGTGGCACTCGAGAGGTTTGAGGCCAAATTGATCGACGGCATCCTCTGTCCCACGGACACGCCCAAGGGCTTCGGTCTGGGTAGTTATGTGCGGCATGTGATCTCCGCTCCCTTCAGCTATCACTTCGTGTTCTTCAAGGTCATGAACAAGGCTACCTATGATGGTCTGCCGGCAAGCGTGAAGAAGATCTTTGATGAGATCAACGCCGCCTATCCTGCCTATTACGGCCAGTTGAGAACATGGGGTGAGGCGGATGGGTTGGAGTACATGAAAAAACTTCAGGGCTTCACCTATTTTGACGTGCGCGCAGGGAATCCGACCGAATATGCCAAATGGGTCGCCGCAACAACCGGTCTCGTCGACAAATGGATCGGCGGTGACGCCAAGAAGAAGGCGGTGTGGGACAAGTACCTCGAACTGGACAAGTACTATAGCACGGCAGCCCCGTATTCCACCTGGAAACACAGCTGGCCTACCCAGCCGGTACCGCCCACCTGGGGAAAATAGGATATTCAACGTGGAGTTGGTGGGATGTCGGTCAAAGTCCGGGAAGGAGGTTAGGGTACCCCGGGGAGAAATCCCGGGGTACCCTAACTTTTTTGCAGAAAAACCTGATTGACGGCTTCGCAAAAAGCCGCGTTCACACTTCGATACCTTAACGCGACCGCCGGAAACCAACCGTAAGGATGTGGATTTGTGTTCGTGATGAGGCATCGAATCATGAAGGGAAAGCGTGTCGGCGACTTTTTACAAAACCGTCCTCGATTCGTTTCGGACAACAAAAGACACAGGAGGGTCGGATGAGTGCTTTCGAAAAAGTGCTGCGGTTTGTCACAGAGAAGATGGCTTGGATTTCCATAGGCGCCATCCTGTCGTGTGTGGCCCTTGTGGTAACCGATGTGATCAGGTATCAAGCTGTCAACAAGCCGGTTCCCGGCGCTCACGAGATTGTGGAGCTGATAGCGGCTGTGATCCTGAGCATGGGAATCGGTTACCTTACGTTTGTGAGAGGGCATGTCTCGGTGGGTCTCCTGGTGGACCTCTTTCGGCCCCGGGTACAGGCTGTCTTTGACCTTTTCAACAGTGTTGTTTCCCTTGCCTTTACGATCTGGCTCGCCGACGGGGTATTCGTAATGGCCGTTCGGAATTACAAATACGGGTGGGTGACGGGGGTTTTGGAAATTCCCAGGTATCCTTTTATGTTCTTGATTGCCCTTTCACTGGCGCTGGCATGCGTGGTGCTTGTCAGGGACTTGATCCAGGCTGTGATGGTGATTCGAAACGGAGGTCGAGATGGAGCGTGAGCTGATAGGTATCATATCCTTTATTGGCCTTATGGGGCTGCTTGCTGCCCGCATGCCTGTGGCTTTCGTGATGCTGGTGCTGGGCATGGGTGGGATTGCCTGGATCAAGGGCACGGAGGCCGCGTTGAGTGCTGCGTCCGCGACCATGTACGCTACATTTGCCAACTATGCCCTGGTGGTTGTTCCCCTGTTCACCTGGATGGGCTACCTCGGCTACCACTCCGGCATCGGCTCGCATCTGTACGAGGCCGCATACAAAATGGTGGGCCGGCTGAAGGGCGGCCTGGCCATGGCTACGACCATAGCCTGCGCCGCTTTCGGCGCCATCTGCGGTTCCACGACGGCCACTTCGGCGACGTTCGCGACCCTGGCATTACCCGAGATGAAGAAACGGGGTTACGATCCCTCTCTAGCCACAGCCTGTATCGCGGCCTCGGGTATCCTGGGGGTGCTGATTCCGCCCAGCGTCATTTTCATCGTCTATGCCAGCATCACGGCAGAGAGCGTGGCCAAGCTTTTCATTGGCGGCATCCTTCCCGGCCTGCTTCTCATGGTGCTTTTCATGGGTGGCACCTACATGGTGGTAGCCTTGGACCCGAAAAAGGCGCCGCCCGGTCCGTCCTTTCCCTGGAGCGAAAGGCTGATTGCGCTGGCTAAAGGGGGGATAGAGGTCATCATCATCTTTGCGGCGGTGATCGGGGGGCTGCTGGCCGGGCTCTTCACGGGCACGGAGGCCGGGTCGGTGGGCTGTTTTGCCACGCTGGTGGTGGTGCTGGTCAGGCGGGCGCTCACCTGGAAGGGCTTTGTAGACTCGCTGAAAGACACAGTCCGCACATCGACCATGGTCATGTTCCTGGTGGGTGCGGCAGCCATCTATGGGGACTTTCTGGGGATCACACGCCTTCCCATGCTTGTGTCAGACTGGGTGGTGGTGCTTCCTCTGCCGCCCTGGCTTATCATAATTGCCATTCTTTTCATCCTCACGATCATGGGTTGCTTTGTCGACGCCCTGGCCATGATTTTGCTGACTACCCCCATTTTTTACCCGGCGGCCATGAAGCTGGGCTACGACGGGACATGGTTTGGGATTATCATGACGCTGGCCCTGGGGATGGGGGTGCTGACACCCCCTGTGGGCGCCAATGTGTACGTCGTGTTCGCCGTGGACAAGGAAACGCCGGTAATGACGATTTTCAAGGGGACATGGCCTTACCTGATTGCCCTGTGGGTTTGCTGTATCATCCTGCTGGCTTTTCCCCCGATTGTCACGTATTTGCCCAGTTTTATTAAATAGCGCCTGGGGACGGAACCTGTTTTTGGAGAACTGAGATTTCCCCTCTCCCCGATTTGACCGGGAGAATGAACTTCAGGAGCGATTTCATCCAGGTGGTTGTGATCCATGAACTACGCAAGGCACCCCGTGATCCATGCCCGCCATTTGCCGAACAAGGTCTGCCTGATTGAGAGGACGCCCTCCAAGAACCAGAGGCGAACCCTGACCTGCCCCAGGTGCCAGGGTCAGATGCGAATCATCGCTTTCAACGAAGATGAGGAAGTGATCTAAGAGATGCTCAGCCATCCTTTCGACTAAGCTCAAGACGGGCTTGGGATGTGGAGGCGAAGAAAGAGACGTACGAAGGAGACCCGCAGATGATTGCCGCGGTTGAGAAGAAAGTCGAAGCGAAGATCCGGGGCATCATCGGCCTCGGAGTGAAGATACGGCTGGTGCCCCCGAAGGCGATCACGCGAAGCGAGGGAAAGGCGAAACGGGTGATCGATGAACGAAAGATTTGAAAAAGGAGCAGTGCTGTCCAACTTAAGTCTGAATTGCTTGTACTCAGGCAGATATCATTGGACTTTTCGATCAGCTTACGCCTATTTCAAAACCAGGTTCACCGCAAAGCCGCAGAGATCGCAAAGGTTGAGTTTTCTTGTGCTTTCCGGTGAGAGGCCGGAAAGCACAAAAACATATCCTTCAGATCTACCCAATTCCCCTTGTCGCAGGCCTTTTTCCCTTGCCGTCCTCTCAACGGCAAGGGAAAAGATGTCTCCTCTGCGACCTCTGCGCCTTTGGTACGCCGGGATAAGCCTGGCTGATCTATATGGCTGAAAAGTGCCATACGTGTCAATTGCTCGTTCAACATGTAGTTGCGGCCTCCCGTGAAGGGTAACCGAAGACGGGAAGTAGGTCGGTCTCTAAGAAGAGGCAAAGGGAAGAAAACCTTCCTGGACAACGAAGGCGTGAGCCCTA
>JAZDGZ010000604.1:0-4512 GCA_043806375.1 Pseudomonadota bacterium
CGCCGCCGAACGGCTTAGCGAACGACCTTTTACCGCCACATTCCCACCCACCCTGGGTCGCCGCCATTGGAGAAACGGCGATGCTCCCTTTTCTTGACTATCGCATGGATATCAAAGGATTTCTAAGTTCACTCTTGAGTACGGATCCAAAGCAGTTGTGTTGCGGGTTTGGTTATGTTGAGTGTATTTGATTGATGTGATTCCGTTCGAAGACATGAGAGATAGATATAATTCCCCCTGCCTCAGTCGTTGGCTTCCAACTCCTTAGCCTTGGATGAGTACCAGTCGATCAGCTCCCGGTCAAAGCCAGGGCTGCCTTGGGCAAACTGTGCCGCCTTGCGGTAGTATTGGGCGGCCATTTTGTTCTCACCCCGGGCCTCATAGACTGCCGCCAGCCTTTCCGTGCCATCGATCTGATCGGGATAGCGTTTCAGGAGCTCACGGCATACGGCTTCTGCCTCATCCAGACGGCCCTTCTCGATGAGATCCACCACGCTGTTGGATAGGTCATCCAGATCTGTGAAACCGGGCGTTAAGGAGAACGCCCCGGCATCCTGCTGCTGCTTGGCGCTTGACTCCTCGTGAAGAGGAAGGCAACACTTCTTGTACTTTTTCCCGCTGCCGCAAGGACAGGGGTCGTTGCGTTTGATTTTGGCCATAACGGAAACTCCTAGCGGAGGAGGATGTCATGAGCTTACACACCGGGAGCGAGAAATTCAAGGAACTGTGTGACCGCTTTTTTGAAACGGCGGAAAAGCCTCGTCGTTGTCCTTTCTGCCATGGCCTCCGGATCTACTGGAACGGGCACAGGGAACGCAGCGCCAGTGTGATGGAGGGCGATCGTGTGATCCACCTCACGGATATCCTCTGCAGGCGGGTAAAGTGCGCAAACCCTGCATGCAGAAAGAGCTGGACCCTCAGACCTCCCGGGATCATGCCCAGCCGCCATTACCAGCTATGCGTCGTGGCCAATGCAGCGAGGCAGTTTCTGTTTGAACCTCGTAGCACGTTGACAGCCGTAGCCCGTGCACATCAGTGCTGCCGCCGAACCGTTGGTCGGTGGTTACGCTGGATTGCCGGTCCTTCCGGCCCCGTTATCCCCGAACTTGCACGGTGACATCCAGGGATCAAAGGTTTATGCCTCCCAATGTGAAACAGACAAAGGGAGGCACCGAAGCTTGATCCAAAAGAAAGTCCTCCGGGCGGACCGCATAAGAAAAATCAAGGGCGGTTTCAGTTTTATCCCCCACCGCTTCCTCACCGACGGGTTTCTCTCTGCGCTTGGCCAGAAAGAGCTCCTTCTATACTTCTTTCTCGTTCTGGTCTCTGACCGCTGCGGCCTGTCCTTTTACTCCGATGATGCAATCTGCTCCCTTCTCGGGATCTCGGTTGATGAGTACCGCATCGCCCGGGATGGGTTAGTGAAGAGGGACCTGATCGCCTTTGACGGGACCCTTTTCCAGGTCTTGGATCTGCCTCAAGCCCGGTTGGGGAGGGGTGAAGGTGAGCGATAAGGACGGAAGCCTCCTCATGGATGTGATCCTGGATTATACGGGGTGGCTCAAGTCCCTGGAGACGCAAAGGGGGTCTACCGCTCACCTCCGGCACATCCAGATCCTGAGGGACTTCTCCGTTTATGTGATCCACAAAGGTGTAAGTTGGGACGATATGTTCACCTTCAAGACCATCGAGGCGTTTCGAACCGACAGTGGATATAGGGGGGTCTTCGGTGCACTCAAGGCATTGTCCGATTATCTCTTTAGCCAGAGAAGAATCGATCAGCGTTTTCAGCTCTCAAGGCCAAAGCCCCCTCTGTCGGACGTCTACGAACAATATCTCCTTTATCACACTCAAAGTCTGAAAAGTTCCCTCGGACTACTCAGGCGGATCCGAAGAGTCCTCGGCCCATTTGATGAGTATCTGGGGAAAAAAGGCATTCCCCTTTCAAAGCTCAAGATCGAACATTGCGATGCTTTCTTGGCAACGTTCAAAGTGTCGGACTATAGCCGCAGGCTCTACCGCTCTTGCCTAAGAGGTTTTCTGAAGTACCTCTACCATGAGAAGGGGATCCTCAAGAGGGACCTGGCCCCCCTTCTTGTAGGGCCGCCTCAGTTTGCTCAGAGAAGGCTGCCCAAGTTTTTGCGACCAACACAGGTGAAAAAACTATTTGCCTCTTTGAAGCTTTCCACCCCCACCCAGATCAGAACCTGTGCCATGGTGCACCTGGCTTCCTCTCTGGGTCTGAGGCCCGCCGAGATCAGCAAGATTACTTTGGACGATATCTCTTTTCAGCAAGGGGATCTCACCCTGAGGGAAAGAAAAGGGGGCGACCTCATCACCCTGCCTCTCCCTGAAAACACCATAAAGGCGATCGCTCTATACGTGAGCAAAGGAAGACCTCCGGGGCCCTCAAGGCATCTTTTCCTCATTCATTGCTTCCCCTATCGCCCTGTCGAGGCAAACACGGTGGTCGGGTATATCAAAAGAGCCATGCTACAGGCGGGGCTTCCCTCGTCTGCCTACTGGCTCAGGCACACCTATGCTCAGAATCTCCTCCTCATCGGAGGTTCCATCTATGAAGTCAAAGAGATGCTGGGGCATCAAAACATCCAGTCCACCCATCCCTACCTTCATATCGACGCCAAGCTTATGAGGAAGGTGCTCTTCAATGAAGAATTTTGAGAGTTTCCTCGCTCCGCAATTGAACGACTTTATCGTCTACCGAGAAAGCCTTGGATACAACACAGGAGCGTCTCGTGCCTCCCTCCTTGTCTTCGATCGTTACTTAAGACAGACAAATGCCGACTGGGACTCCTTTCTGCCCTTCTACTTCCTTGAGATGAGGGCCAACCTGGAGATGGAGCCAAGCGGTGTCAACCATGTGTTCTCATCGGTGAGGGTCTTCTTCAACTTCCTTCTGCGGAAAGAATACGTGACTCATAATCCCCTTCAGGACATCCCTCCGCTCAAGGAAAATACGATCATCCCTTTTGTCCTCTCACCCGACCAGATTGAGCAGTTGCTTCAAGCTCTTTGCAAGAGGGTGCGGCGAAGCGAGAAGCACTTCTTGATTGACCTGGCTGTGTATCTCTGCGTGCTCCTCCTTGCCCGGTGTGGCATGAGAATATCAGAACCACTGAAGGCGATGAAGAATCATTACCGGAAAGACGACGGCACCCTCTATATCGAAAAGACCAAGTTCAAGAAGCAGCGATTGATCCCTCTCCCCGAGGCCGCCATGGTCGAAATCGAGAACTACCTCTCGGTTCGAAAATCGTTCCGTCCACATGACCCCAACCCCTATCTCCTGGCAGGGAAAGACCATGAACCTCTAAAAGTCGGGCAGGTCGAGTATGTTTTTCATCAGGCCCTGAAAATGATCGGCCTCGATCAGAAACGAAGGGTCCTTGGGAAAATGAACTTCACCCAGCCTGCACCCCATTGCCTAAGGCACTCGTTTGCCGTGAACACTTTGATAGGGATCAAAGAGAGGGGGCAATCCCCCCAAAATGCACTTCCTGTGCTGGCCGCCTACCTGGGTCACACCAAATACCAATACACTGCCGTGTATCTCAGGGTGGCCGATGCGCAAAGCCGAAAAAATCTCGTCGACTTTTCTCTCTGGCAGAAAAGAAAAGCATGAAACTCAACCCCCTTGTCCATCAGTTCTTCAACTATTATCTTCCCCACATCAAGGGGGTGAGCCCATACACCGTTCGAGCCTACCGGGATGCCTTCAAGCTCTTCTTACCCTTTGCTGCAAAGTATTACGGGATAAAGATCCGATCCCTCAGGATGGAACATATCTCTTCCCAGCTCGTCCTCTCATTCCTCGATGATCTTCAAAAAGAGCGTAAGAATCTGGCCAGGACAAGGAACCACCGCCTTGCCGCCCTAAAATCCTTTGCCAAGATGATCCGCTTTATGCATCCGGATCAACGAAAACTGGCAGATACCATCCTGAACCTCCCCCAAAAACGTTTTCAGAAGACTCTGATCGGATTCCTCTACCACGATGAAATCTTGAAGGTCTTTGAAACAGTCGACCTTAGAAGAAAAGAGGGCTTCCGGGATTATGTCCTGCTTCATCTCCTTTTCGACTCAGGCGCCAGGGCCTCCGAGATCGCCACCCTCAATCTCGACTACTTCAACCCTCAGCAAAATACCCTGGCCATCCTGGGAAAAGGAGACCGATTCCGGCTCATAGATCTTGAGAAAAGGACCTCTCAACTCCTCCGTCTCTACCTCCAAAAATATCGCGTCACCCCGAAACCCCTTCATCAGCACCGGCTCTTTGTGAGCCAACGGGGAGAGGAGCTCACACGCCACGGCATTTATCGCCTTTGCCAAAAGCATCTCACCAAGGCATTGCCCCCGAAGCGCCTTCAAAACATCAACCCGGTCCACTCCTTCAGACATTCCCGGGCTATGGATCTTCTCCATCGGGGCCAGGCCATCACGGACATCAAAAACCGCTTAGGTCATGAGAACCTTCAGTCCACCATGACCTAC
>JAZDGZ010000605.1:0-2024 GCA_043806375.1 Pseudomonadota bacterium
TAAGGTCTATAGAGGCATGGGCTCCATCGAGGCCATGAAGGAGGGGAGCGGGGACCGCTACTTTCAAGAGGTGGTTGAGACGGAGAATAAGCTCGTCCCCGAGGGCATTGTGGGGCGGGTCCCCTACCGGGGTCCCCTCTCCGAGACCGTTTACCAGCTTGTAGGTGGTCTGAGGGCGGGCATGGGCTACCTGGGTTGCAAGGATATCCAGGGGCTTCAGGCCAAACCGAGGTTCATGCAGATTACGGCCGCCGGTCTCAGGGAAAGCCACGTCCACGACGTGATCATTATCAAGGAGGCGCCGAACTACCGGCTGGAATAGCCATGCAGGCCTACGGCTGAAGCTAAAAGTGTGTCCGCCGATCTTTATCACCACAGAGGCGCGGAGGACACGGAGGAGGAGGTTTATTTTTTCGTCTATCGGGAGATACCGATAGACGAAAAGAGTCTCTTCATGATGAATGTCAACCATGTTGGACACCAATGACCAAAGACATCTATTCTCAAAAAATTCTGATTCTGGATTTCGGCTCCCAGTATACCCAGCTCATTGCCAGGCGGGTGCGGGAGGCCCAGGTCTACTGCGAGATCCATCCCTTTAATCTCTCGCTTGAAAAGATAAAGGCCTTTAAGCCCAAAGGCATTATTCTTTCAGGCGGGCCTTCCAGCATCTACGACCGGAACGCCCCGATCGCAGATAAGGCCCTCCTCGATCTCGATGTACCGGTCCTGGGAATCTGCTACGGCATGCAGTATCTCTCCCACGTCCTCGGTGGGGAGGTGGCAAAGGCCGTTGACAGGGAATACGGCAGTGCCCTGGTGACCATCCGGGACGACAGGGACCTCTTCCACGGATTCAACCCCGGCCATGAAGAGATGGCCTGGATGAGCCACGGGGATCGGATTGATCGCATGCCCGAGGGTTATTCCATCCTGGCGAGCAGCAAGAACAGCCCGGTGGCGGCCATGGCCGATCCATCCAGAAGGCTCTTCGGGGTGCAATTTCATCCCGAGGTTGCCCATACCCCCAGGGGAACCCGAATCTTAAAAAACTTCCTCTTCAGGATATGCGGGTGCAGGCCCCTCTGGACCATGAGTTCCTTTGTGGAAAGGACGATCGAGGATCTGAGGGAAAGGATCGGCAGGGAAAGGGTCATCTGCGGCGTGTCGGGCGGGGTGGATTCCACCATCACCGCTGTTCTCCTGCACAAGGCCGTTGGAAAACAACTCGCCTGCATCTTCGTGGACAACGGGGTCCTGAGAAAAGGCGAGGCCGAGGAGGTCATGGAGCTTTTCAAGGAGTTCTACCACATGGAGATCCATCCGGTGGACGCCTCAGAGCACTTCCTGCACCATCTGGGTGGGGTGACGGACCCCGAGCAGAAGAGGAAAATCATCGGCAGGGAGTTCATATCCGTTTTTGAGAAAAAGGCAAAGGAGTTCGGCGAGGCCAGGTACCTGGCCCAGGGGACCCTTTATCCCGACGTGATTGAAAGCGTCTCCTTCAAGGGGCCTTCAGCGACCATCAAGTCCCACCACAACGTGGGCGGGCTTCCCGAGGTCATGAAGCTTGAATTGATCGAACCCCTTCGTGAGTTGTTCAAGGATGAGGGACGCCAGGTCGGCGTCGAACTTGGTCTTCCGAGGGAAATGGTCATGCGCCAGCCCTTTCCCGGGCCGGGCCTGGCGGTGAGAATCCTGGGCGAGGTCACCCTCGAGAGGCTGGAGATCCTGAGGGATGCCGATGCCATCCTCCTGGAGGAAATTCGAAGGGCCGATCTCTATGAGAAGGTCTGGCAGTCCTTTGCCGTCCTTCTTCCGGTAAAGACCGTCGGGGTCATGGGCGATGAACGAACCTATGAAAACGTGATCGCCCTCAGGATCGTGGACAGCCTGGACGCCATGACCGCCGACTGGACAAAGGTGCCCTACGAGATCCTCGGGCGCATATCCAACCGGATCATCAATAACGTCCGCGGCGTGAACCGCGTCGTCTACGACATCTCCTCCAAGCCCCCCAGCAC
>JAZDGZ010000606.1:0-4526 GCA_043806375.1 Pseudomonadota bacterium
GTTGCTCTATAAAGGAGGGCATGTATGGGCTCTGATAAGGAAGAAAAGGTATTAACGAGTCTTGCTGGGGACTTTGCTGGAGGAACACCGATATGGGTACATGTGAAAGACGGCCGGATCATAAGAATCAGGCCTATGATATTCGAGGAGGAGGAGGCCAAACCCTGGCGCATCAGGGCGGGCGGCAAGGTGTTCAGTCCTGCAAAGAGAACGAATCCTGCTCCTTGGGATCTTTCCGTTCGAAGACGTACCTATAACCCGAAGCGAATCAAATACCCCCTCAAACGTGTGGGTTTCAAGCCAGGGGGAGGAGGCAGCACTGAAAATCGCGGAAAGGGTGAATTCGAGCGTATCAGCTGGGATGAGGCCCTTGACATCGTGTCTGCAGAATTACACCGGATCAAGAAGACTTACGGAAACAGCGCCATACTCACGATAGCAAGCGGACACGGTGAAAACGGGTTTCTCAATTCCCATGCCAACATCAGGAGGGTCCTGGATTTCTGGGGTGGGCAGACCCCGATGGTTCGTAATCCGGATAGCTGGGAGGGCTGGTACTGGGGCGCGGAGCATGTTTGGGGTTTTGACAAGGCGAACGGCACCCCCGATGTATTTGACATGCTCGAAGACACCATGCAGCATTCGGAGCTCATGATCTTTTGGTCTTACGACGTGGAGCAGTCAGGGTGGATGGCCGGCCAGGACAAGTCAGAATGGCTTCTCTGGTTAAAGGCATTGGGCAAAAGGATGATCTCCATTACGCCCGACCTCGGTTGGACCGCAGGTCTTAGAGGGGACAAGTGGATCCCCATTTTGCCGGGTACGGATGCGGCGTTGGCTGCGGCCATAGCTTATGTGTGGATCACTGAGGGTACATACGATGAGGATTATTGTCGTACACACGGGGTAGGTTTCGAGAAGTGGAAAGACTATGTCATGGGGTCCGAGGATGGGGTCCCCAAGACGCCGGAGTGGGCAGAGGGTATCACAAGGGTAAAAAAGGGGATTACCAGGGCGTTGGCCCGGGAATGGGCCTCCAAGAAAACGCATTTGGCCATAAGATACGGCGCCGCATGCAGGACTCCTTACGCAACCGAGTGGGCGCGCATGATGGTGTTCCTTCAGACCATGCAGGGCATGGGGCGGCCTGGTGTGAGCATTCATCCGATTGCCATGGCAGCGCCTATAGATGCCACCGTGAAGGTGCCCAACAAATTGGCGGGAATTCCTATGCTCAATGAGGTTGCAGCAATAAAACCGCCGAATCCGGTGAAGCAGGGTGTATACCAGACCCTGATCCCAAAAGCCATCTTGGATCCGCCCATAAAGTGGTATGGAGGGAAGATATGGGGTCCGGTGGAAGAGCAATTCATTCCCTTTACCTACCCCATGCCGGGCGAATCTGAGATTCACATGATATGGTGGGATACCGTTTCAAACATGGCCAACTGGAACAATACTTACAAATGGGCGGAAGCGTACCGCAGCCCCAAAATCGAGGTAGGGGTGGCCCAAGCCATCATGCTGGAAAATGACGCCTTGTTTGCCGACATCGTCCTTCCGGTTTGCACCCAGCTTGAGCGAGAAGACTTCAGCTATCAGGGACTGCCCTTTGATATGGGGAGGGGCAGCGACGTCAGCAATTTTGTTGTCGTCTACATGAAGGAGTGCGTAAAGCCTCTTTATGAGTCAAAGAGCCTTTATGAGCAATGTCGTATGATAGCGGAAAGACTGGGTGTGGAAAAGGAGTATACCGAGGGCAATACAGTGGAGGACTGGATCAGGAAGCTCTATATGGCCTCTTCTTTGCCGGAGCACATCTCTTTCGAGGACTTCCAAGAAAAGGGGTATTATGTCTTCAAATTTCCTGATGAGTGGCCCCGCAACCCGGGACTCAGGAAATTCTCGGAGACCGGCACAGGGCTGAAAACCCCTTCCGGCAAAATTGAGTTCTTTTCACAGAGGCTGGCGGACCATTTCCCGGATGACGAGGAACGCCCGCCGGTTCCCCGCTACATCAGCGAAGGCCAGACGCATCAAGAGAGCCTAACCAGTGCGAGGGCAAAGGATTATCCCCTCCTCCTGGAATCTCCTCACCCGCGGTACCGTTTTCACAGCCAGCATGCCACGGTCTCCTGGCTGAATGAGATAAGATCCCATAATGTCCTCAACGATGGTATTTATTACGAAGCCCTGTGGGTCAGCCCTCAGGATGCCGAGGATAGGGGGATAAAGTACGGAGACGTCGTTCGCATCTTTAACGAGCGCGGTTCAGTGCTGGCAGGTGCGCATGTGACCAAAAGAATGATGCCGGGCGTGGCACGGATTCCAAACGGCGCCAATTTTGACCCGGTTAATGTTGAAAAGTTGGGCAGGAAAGAACCACTGACCATAGGTGCAATTAACGCTATAACGCCGCTTAACACAATATCCAAGAACGTCTTTGGCATGGCGGTGAGCGGGTTCCTGGTCCAAGTCGAGAAATGGGAGGGAGAAGGGCAATGAAAGTCATAATCAACGATATTACGAGGTGTAATGGGTGCTACAACTGCCAGATCGCCTGCAAGGATGAACACGTGGATAACGATTGGTCCCCCTATGCAAGGCCCCAACCGGACACGGGACACTTCTGGATGCGTCTAGATGAACTTGAAAGAGGTCAGTACCCAAAGGTGAAGCTTGCCTATATCGCCAACCCCTGCATGCACTGCGAAAACCCAGCCTGTTTGAAGGCAGCTCGTAAGGAAGCTATTTACAAACGTAAAGACGGCCTTGTTATCATTGACCCCGACAAGAGTAAAGGGCAAAGGCAGGTTGTCGATGCATGTCCTTATGGCGCCATTTACTGGAATGAGGCACTGGGAATTCCGCAGAAGTGCACCCTTTGCGCCCATCTTTTGGATCAGGGTTGGAAGGAGCCCAGGTGTGTGGAGGCATGTCCGATCGGTGCCCTCAGATTTGGAGAATATGATGCCCTCAAAGACCTCATAGACAAAAAGAAAGCCGAGACGCTGCATCCCGAGTTCGGAACCAAACCGAGGGTGTATTACATCGGCCTTCCCAAGAGATTCGTGGCCGGGGCCGTCTTTAGTTCGGATATCGACGAACCCCTGGAAGGCGCGAACATTCGGCTCGTTAACCGCTC
Source organism: Pseudomonadota bacterium (assembly GCA_043806375.1). Classification (GTDB taxonomy): domain Bacteria; phylum Desulfobacterota; class DSM-4660; order Desulfatiglandales; family HGW-15; genus JAZDGZ01. Next base: position 3,146 of record JAZDGZ010000606.1, read on the forward strand.
AAGCCAAGAGGCCATCGAGACCGGGACAGACAATTATGGAGATTTTGAGTTCGACGGTCTGGAGATCGATGGGGACTATACCCTGTTCATAGAAAAAGAAGGCTATTTCGAAGAGGAGATGAAATCCGTCCGAACAGAAGACGATGTCTACCTTGGGCAAATCTCCCTCAGACCGAAGAGGTAATGGGTTGGTGTCCAAGACCAAAAAATCTCATTCAAATGAAAGCCCTATCCAGAACCTGGATGATCAGATTCTTTTGTCTGCCAAGGATCCTGAATTAATCAAGGTGAAGCACCAGAGGATTGTGGATTGTTCATGCAAACTATTCTTTAAGAAGGGATATCATCCGACCACCATCCGGGATATTAGCAAGGCCTGCGGTATGTCCATGGGGCAACTCTACCACTACATATCCTCAAAGGATGATGTCTTGTTCCTTGTGCACAAACAAATGCAGAAGATGTGGTATGAACATTTGGTGAAATTTGGTGTCCTGGAAATCAAGTCTCCCCTGAATCGGTTCACGATGGCCCTCAGGCTGACCTTAGAACTCATCGCTAAGAACAAAAAACTTTTTCTCTTTATCTACACCGAAAGCAAGCACTTGGAGAGAAAGCATTTGCACAACGTCCTAAGAATCGATGACGAAAATGTGGTGGGCTTCTGGCGTGGACTTTTAGAAGAACTCAATCAAGAAAAACCTCTCAAAGATGATATAGATTTTTTGGCCAACCTCATCACCTATATCAGTGTCTTTCTGGCACTAAGGGGCTGGAATCTTAAAGGCAGACCAACAAACAAAAGCATTGATTCTCTTGTTGATTTTATTTTAAGAGGATTGGGTTTAATTTAGCAAAAGCCTCATTGTTTCTTACTGCCTTTTGCAGGGAAAAAGGGCTATGGAATGACGATCTGGCCAAGAAGCAAAAACAACTCTTGGCCGAAGTGGGCGCATCAAAATAGGTCACGAGCCGAGACTTGCTATTTATTCTCACGGTAGCATGCCCAGAATGGTGATGGTGACCAACGATTTGGTAATTACGTTTACGCCTTGCCAATTAGTCTACCGGCCCCTTGCAGATACTTATTCAAGTATTGCGTTTTTTGTTCATTCGTCTCAGGTTGGTGATCGATCAACCCTAGAATCCGTATGTGAGATGAGACAGGAGCAATAGGTAACTCCCGTTTATAACGGCGATATCATAAACCGGCTGATAAAATTACGGCGCGATACTCCGCTAAGTGATCGGCCATAACTTTGTGCTGGAGGATAATAGAATGCACTACGACAACCTCTCTGACTTTCTGACTAAACTCGAGGACTTGGGAGAATTACACAGGATATCCGTGGAAGTTGATCCCAAATATGAAATCGGTGCG
>JAZDGZ010000607.1:0-5887 GCA_043806375.1 Pseudomonadota bacterium
TTGGCTCAGATTCAGATGAAGAACGCGGAGGGATCCAATGCTTAATCAGAAGCTGTTTATCGGCTCCCATGCCCCTTACTGGCACAGTGGAAGAAGTATTTCAGAAAGAAGCCACCATATCTTGCTGGCGGCACTCCCTGCAATCGCTATGGGTATTTACCAGTACGGCATTCCCGCACTGGGGGTGATAGCGCTTTCCATATCCAGCGCCATGATCTGGGAACTTCTCATGAACAGGCTGATGAGACGCCCTATGACCATAGGGGACGGCAATGCGGCCGTCATAGGCCTGCTCTTCGGCATGCTCATGCCGGCTACAATCCCCTGGTGGGTCGTGCTCGCCGGAACCTTTGTGGCGATTATCATAGGGAAAGTGGTTTACGGCGGCCTTGGCTGTAACCCTTTGAACCCGGCCCTGGTCGCCCTTGCGATTGTGATGCTGTCCTGGAAAAGCCTGGTCGACTTTGACGCCGCCCTGGTCAATTACGATTTGGGTTTTTACATGGTCTACCCTTTGGGGGCGGTGAAACACTTCGGGAGAGCGGCCATGGACAACTACAGCCTCTCCGGAATGCTCCTCGGGCAACAATCAGGTGCCATAGGGGCAACTTTCGGGCTTGGCCTTATCATGGGCGGGGTATATCTCATCCTCCGCGGTTTTGTGCGTTGGGAGATTCCCCTGTCTTTCCTGGCGGGTGTTTTTATCACGGCCCTCATCTTCAATTTGGCGAATCCGGAAAAATATGCAAACCCCATTTTTCATCTGCTCGCAGGATACACCCTGCTGGCCGCCTTTTTCCTTGCTCCCGAGGATTCTTCCTCCCCCGTCAACTTCATCCCCATGTTGATATACGGGGCCGGCGCAGGCTTCCTGACCGTCCTGATAAGGAATATAGGCGTGTTTGTGGATGGCATCGTTTTTGCCGTCCTTATGATGAATATCGCCAACCCTCTCCTCGACAAGATCAGACCAAAGGCGATGGGAAGGAGAATAGAACATGCGTGAGATGATAAAGCTCTTTGTGGTTGTCACTCTTTTCAGCTGTTTCTCGGGAGGCCTGCTGGCCGCCGTTAAAAGTGGAACCCAGGAGCGGATCGAATACCAGCAGCTCAAGTTCGTCAAGGGGCCGGCCCTCCTTGAGATCCTGAAGGGCACTTCGAATGACCCCCTTGTGGACCGTTTTAAGATTAAGGACGGGAAAGTAGAGAGAAACTTTTTTGTGGGGGTATTTGACGGCAAGCGGAATACGATCGCTCTTGAGTCCTTTGGAAAGGGCTTTGGTGGAGACATCGGCGTGATTGTCGCCATCAACTTGGAAAATGATCAGATCTTGGGGATTGGGGTCACCACCCATAGTGAGACGCCCGGCGTGGGGTCAAGGGCCAAGACGGAGCCGGCCTTCGGCTCGCAATTCAAGGGGTTGCCGGTCAAGGGACCCTTTAAGGTCAAGGCTGATGGAGGACCGATCGATGCCGTGAGCGGCGCAACGGTCTCATCGCGTGCGGTGTGCGGTGCGGTTGCCGATGCAGTGGAGGCCTACCAGAAGTTGAAACCCAAGATCCTTGAGAAGATAAAAGCATAGAGTAAGGAGATGACCGGATATGGCAAAGAAGACCGTCTTGCAGGAATTCACGAAAGGGCTGTGGGCTGAAGTTCCCCCGTTTCGCCTCGTGCTGGGACTGTGCCCGGTTCTGGCAGTGACGAAGAGCCTGGACAACGGGATCGGGATGGGGGTGGCCACGACCTTTGTGCTCGTCTGCTCCAATATCATCATATCCCTCATGAGGAATGTCATTCCCAAACAGGTCAGGATAGCCTGCTACATTGTTGTCATCGCCACCTTCGTCACCGTGGTGGAACTGGTGATGCAGGCATACACCTATCCCCTCTTCCTCCAGTTGGGAATTTTCATCCCCCTCATCGTAGTGAACTGCATAGTCCTTGGCCGGGCCGAGGCCTTCGCCTCCAAGAACGGGATCGTCGCCTCTTTTGCGGATGGTCTGGGGATGGGGGTAGGGTTCACCCTGTCGCTGAGCGCCCTTTCCGTTTTTCGGGAGGTCCTCGGCAGCGGGACCATCTACAAGATCCCTGTGTTCGGCCCCTCGTTCCAGCCCTTTTCTTTCCTGGTAGAGGCCCCGGGGGCCTTTGTATGCCTTGGGCTTATGCTGTGCATCATGAATTTACTTGGCAAAAAATAGGCATTGCCATCATGCCGTCGAACGGCAAGGAGAAGATCGATGGGTGATTACATTTTACTGTTCATAAGCTGTATCTTTGTTAACAACATCCTGTTGATGCAGTACCTAGGCAACTGCCCTTTTCTCGGGACCTCCAAAAAGATGGAGACCGCCGTAGGCATGGCCATGGCCGTGGTCTTTGTCCTGGTCATGGCGGGGGCGATTACCTGGATAACGGATAACGTTCTGTTAAAGCCGTTCGGGTTCGAGTTTCTGAGGACCCTGGCCTTTATTCTGGTCATCGCCGCGCTTGTTCAGTTTGTTGAGTTATTTCTCAAGAAAAGCATCCCCGCTTTGTACGCCGGCCTAGGCATATTTCTGCCCCTGATTACGACGAACTGTGCGGTCATGGGCGTATGCCTCATCAATATCAAAGAGGAGTACTCTTTTCTGGAGGCCCTGGTCTCCTCATTCAGCTATGCGGCCGGCTTTGGGCTGGCCCTTGTCCTGTTTGCCGGGGTCAGAGAGCGCATCCTGCTTGCAAGGGTGCCGAAACCGCTAAAGGACACCTCCATCGGATTGGTGACGGCAGGAATGATGTCTTTGGCCTTCTTTGCGTTTAAGGGTATGGTTTAGCCTTCGGAAAGGTCGGAAACGGCCTTGAATATCGATAGGACGACCAAAGATCCCTGGGATCCCTTGAGACCCCCTTTCGTAAGGATGGCGTCGAGGGATCATTTTCATTCTTTGGTTTCGATGTTACTTGAGTCAGGAGGAGCCAGATGTTAGCCGGGGTTTTGATCATGGGAGCGTTGGGTGTCCTTTGCGGAGCCGGACTCGCTTTAGCCTCCAAGATCTTTTATGTATATGTGGATCCGAAAATTGAGGCGGTTTCCGAGGCTCTGCCGGGTGCCAATTGTGGTGGGTGCGGAATGCCCGGGTGCAGCGCAAACGCGGAGGCTATTGTCGCAGGTAAGGCTTCCCCATCCTCCTGCGTGGCGGGCGGCTCAGACCTTGCAGCTGAAATTGCGGTACTCATGGGCGTGAAAATCGAGGCGAAGGAGCCCGACTTTGCCAGACCCGGTTGCACCTACGGCTTTCAGGACGCGGATCTGAAGTTCATTTATGACGGGGTCATGGACTGCAGGGCGGCCTCCTTGCTGAACGGGGGCGCCAAAGTATGTCCCATCGGATGTCTAGGGTTGGGGACCTGCGTCAGGGCATGTCCTTTTGATGCCCTCTCCATGGGACCGGACAACCTGCCCGTGGTGAATCTGGATCGCTGTACCGGCTGCGGCACCTGCGAGCGGATCTGCCCGAAGCATATTATTACCCTTACATCCCATACAAGGCGCGTCCAAGGGGAATATACCACGGACGGGTGCACGGCCCCCTGTCAACGCACATGCCCGGCAGGGATTGATATCCCCGCCTATATCCGGGAGATAAGGGAGGGTCGGCACCTGGAGGCGGTCCGCATCATCAAGGAGACGAACCCCTTTCCGTTGGTCTGTGGTCGGATCTGCGTGCATCCCTGCGAGTTTGAATGCCGCCGCAATCTGGTGGATGAACCGGTGGCAATCAATTATTTGAAACGTTTTGCGGCCGACTATGAGATGAACTCGGGACAGCATGTCCAGATTCCCAGAGCGCCCGAGACCGGGAAGAGGGTTGCCGTCGGCGGCGGCGGCGCCGAGGGCCTCACGGCGGCCTATTTCATAAATCGCCTCGGGCACGAGGTGACGGTTTATGAGGCCACATCTCAGCTTGGCGGGCTGCTTCGCAGCGGCATTGCCGAAAACCGACTGCCGGGCGATGTCCTGGACTATGAAATCAACGGGATCGTCGAAGCCGGTGTCCGGGCCTTGGTCGGCCAGAAGCTCGGCCGGGATTTCAGTGTGGAATCCCTTCTCACGGAAGGCTTTTCGGCCGTGTTCGTGGCCACCGGGGGATGGGATACCCAATGGTCTGAGAGGGAGGGTGATCGGTCTTTTCAGGCGTTGCCAGGCATTCAGCTCCTGCTCGATTTTATTCTGAAGCAAAGGACGGGCAAGACCCCCTCCATGGGGAAGCAGGTCATGATCATGGGAGGGGGCAGGGCCGCACTGGAGGCGGCAGGAGTCTGCATCCAGGGGGGTGCCAATAAAATGCATCTGATTCTGAGAAAACCCCGTGAAAGGGCGCCCTATTCAGAGGAAGAATTGAAAAAGGCCGAGCAGGAGGGGATTCAATTCCATTTCGGGAGTGCCCTCACCAAAATGATGGGCGAGCAGGGAAAACTCACCGGGGTTGAGATCGCGCCCATTTCTCCTTCAGGAGTGGATGGCCCGGAGGATCAGAGAAAAACCCTTCCAGTGGATCTGTTGCTTACGGGAGCGGGTCGTTTCCCTGAACTCATCTATGTCTCTCGCAAAGAGGCCGTAAATGCCGGTGCTGAAAAGGCGGAAGGGCCGATTCAGTGGGAAACCCTGGTTCCTTACGCCAGTCCTTACGCGGAAGAGGATGTGGGCATCTTCCGTCCGGGAGAGGTCACAAGCGACTACAAGGCGGTGGTGGAAGCCATAGGCGCCGGACGAAGGGCAGCCAGTTCGGTCCAGAAGTTTTTGAACGGGGAACGGGTAGAGGGACCCGATAACATGATCCGGAAAGGGATGCGGGTTTTGAACGTCGACCAGTTGGAGCCGGTATGGGAAGGGCCGAGAGAGCAGATGCCGGAACGGCCGCAGGAGGAGCAAATCGCCGATCCTTACGCTGAAATTGCCCTTGGATACTCAGAGGAACAGGCCGTGAGAGAGGCGAAACGGTGTCTCCAGTGCGGCCTTATCTGCTACCGACGGATGGCCCATGGGGGGGGCCTGCACTGATCACGATTCGCGTCATCCGTGGAAGGTATTCGGCCTTCCTCCCTACCGATGCATCAAAAAGCCTCAGGGCATAAAAGCTGATCGCTGTAGCCAAGGCGCCTCCGACAATGGAGGCCAAGGTGGGCGCCACGCCTCGAGACGCCGCCCACTCACCTCCTGCGTATGCGCCGAGGATAAGGGCCAGGACGGGCAGGAGGTAGACGAGGAGCGATATCCTCAGAAGGGAACGGGTGGGTATGCTGAGTTCGACGCAATCCCCCTCCCTGGCACGAAGGTCATTCTCGACCTCGACCAACATCTCTTTGCTGCCGTGCATCTGACAGGCGCCTCGAGACTCACAGGTTGCGCAGGCCGAACTCTTCTGGATGCGCACCAGGGCTCTTTGATGCGAGATTTTTTCGATGACGCCCTTTTCTGTAACCATGGAAATCCCCCGCCTCCTCTGGCCATTCATGCCCATGGGATGAACTGATATGTTCATGTCTTCCTAAATTAAGACTTCCCTTCAAAATCGCAAGCTTGAGTACTTCCTTCTTTGCCTTGGCCCACAGATCGCGACCCGCGGCCATGGGAACCGTCACAGAGCCATCAAAGAGCAGCAAGGCAAGGGAGCCCTTGAAAAGATGATAGCCTGAAGGCGTATGATATGCTATAGTTTGGGTCGTTGTTCTTAAGGGCGCCTCGCCGCTGGATTTCGTGAGGGTCCCCTGGGAAAAATTGAGGCACTGTGCCGATGAGGAGAGAGGGATGGATTTGGAGCCCCGCAAGGAATTGAAGGCCCTCCAGGAGATGAGGGAGTTGGCCCTCCTCTTGAGCCTGGGGAATGTCTATCTTTGCGAAGAGGT
>JAZDGZ010000608.1:0-11600 GCA_043806375.1 Pseudomonadota bacterium
TCATATACAAATCCAAGGACGGGAAAGAGGAGAAGATCTTCGATGCGCTCGAATGGCTCGCGGCCATGTGTTCTCATGTCCCGAACAAGGGCGAACAGATGGTGAGATACTACGGCCATTACAGCAACGTGGCGCGGGGCAAGCGGAAAAAGAACGTTCAGGACGAACTGATACCCTATATTTTGGAGCCGGATGGAACATCCAAGGAATACCGGAAAAACTGGGCTCGTCTTATCCAAAAGATTTACGAAGTCGATCCGTTAACGTGTCCCAAGTGCCATGGCCGAATGAGAATTTTGGCTTTCATCGAGGATGAGGAGGTCATCAAGAAGATCCTCAAACACCTGGGACTTTGGGACAAAAAAGCCAGACCACCACCCCTGACCAAGGCTTTATATCCGGATGCCGGCATCGACGCATCCAATCCTCAGCTTCCTCCGTGCGAAGACTATCTTTACAGTGATCCTGAATACCCAATCGAGGCATATGCCTCATGATTTTTTAAAAACGCCCGAGGATTCGACGTACAGGTATGTCCGAATGACGCCGAAATACCATCTTCTTCCATTATATGAAAGCCCGCTAAAGCCTGTCTTCATGCCATCGCCCCTTTTCTGAAAAAATCCTTGACCCTTTCCGACCCGATGCCATAGATGTTGTGGTCCCTTTTTCCTTGACACCCAAGCCCGTTTCCGCTATATTCCGTCCCCAAAAAAGCGAGTTCTTATCTTCTCTTCTTATCTTCTCTTCTCCCCATTTATGACTGGCTGGAATCCTGAAGCGATCTATCGCCTGATCGATGGGGCGGACCACTTCTACGGGGACCAGACAGACGAAATAAAGACCATCATCCAGGAGTTTCTGGCAAGTGATTGAGCGATACGCAGTTCGAGGACGCCAAGAGAAAGGATCTGCGGCCCGACGGTCGGAGATCGGGAGGAGATGGTTCTCTCTTTTTCTCATCCCGATGCTGATCTTTCTGGTCGGGGGGGAGGGAGAGGGTTCCTTGAGGCGCAGCCCCGTGGTCGTGGCTGTGGAAAAGGTGAGCCCGGCTGTGGTCAACATCAGTACCGTTGTCCACGAACGGGTAGCTCCCCTATTTCCCTTTCAGGGCGATGATTTTTTCAGAGATTTTTTCCCGGAGTTTTTTTCGAGGGAATATACCCGAACCAGCCTGGGCTCGGGCGTCGTTGTCGACGGAGAGAAGGGATACATCCTGACAAACCACCACGTGGTCGCCAGGGCCACGGAAATCAAGGTGATCACCTCTGACCAGAAAGAGTACAAGGGCCGTCTGGTGGGATCCGATCCCCGCTCCGACGTCGCAGTCCTTCGAATCGACGGTGAGGGAAGATTGCAGGCGGCGAAAGTGGGTGATTCGAATGACCTGATGATCGGCGAGACCGTCATAGCCATCGGCAATCCCTTCGGCCTTTCACATACGGTGACCACCGGGGTGATCAGCGCCCTTGACCGGTCCGTGCGCACCGATGAGCGCATCTACCGCCGTTTCATCCAGACCGATGCCTCCATAAACCCCGGCAATAGCGGAGGCCCTTTGCTCAACATCGAAGGAGACGTGATCGCCATCAACACGGCGATATATCAAAAGGCCCAGGGCATAGGCTTCGCGATTCCGATCAACAAGGCCATGCGCATTGTGAGGGAATTGCTTCGGGTGGGTGAGGTCAGGCCCCTCTGGCTGGGCCTGGAAGTCCAGAAGTTGAGCCAGGAGTTGAGGAGCCACTTCGCACTTCCTCAGGGGAAGGGGGGCGTCCTGGTGAGTGACGTGATCGCCAAGGGCCCGGCCGAAGAGGCAGGGTTGAGGAGGGGGGATATCCTCTCTGCCGTGGAGGGCATGCCCGTGCCCTCTGTCGAAGAATACCGCGAGGCACTGGCCGAGTTCACCCCAGGGGACCGCCTGAATCTCGATTTCTTTCGTAAAGGCAAGGCCTTGAGCCTGCCGGTGAAGCCCTCCACCTTTCCTGTTGAAATGGCCCAGGATGTGTTTTACCGGCGTCTCGGAATCAGGGTAGAGGATGCGGAAAGGGGCCTTCTCAGACAATACAACCTCAGGGGGGCGGTTTCCATCCGGGAGGTGAGGCGGGAGTCGGAGGCAGGGCGGGTCGGCCTTCAGGCAGGGGATCTGATCCTCCAGGTCAACGGCACGCCTGTCGCAAACCTGAATGAGCTCAGGAAGGTGATCAGCCGATATCATTATCTTCCCTCCCTGAGCCTCGTCGTTCAGCGGGGGCGGTCTACCTATTCCGTGACGCTGCCTTTCTGAGTTTTCCTTTCCTCTCTGATATACTCGACGGCATTCCTGAATATCTTTATGCCTTCTCCTTCTTCAACCTCCAGTTCCTTGCCCTGGCGGACAAGGGCTTCCCTTTTTCTTGTCCAGTCCGGGTGATTGGTATAGTGGTTGAAGGCCTCCGGGTGGGGCATGAGCCCGAAGATCCGTCCCGTGGGATCGCAGACGCCCGCGATGTCCCTGAGCGAGCCATTCGGGTTCATGGGCCACCGGCCCATGGCCGCTTTTCCCTTTTCGTTCGCGTATTGCATCACCACCTGACGGTTCTCGAAAAGACGCTCCAGATCTTCCTCAGAGGTGTAGAATTTTCCCTCTCCATGACGGACGGGCAGTTCAATGGTGGAGAGGCCTCTGGTAAAGACACAGGGCGAGGCGGGGTTGGTCTTCAGGTTCACCCAGGTGTCCACAAAATTGCCGGAGTCGTTATTGGTGAGGGCGATGCGGCGTTCCTGGTAGTTCCGGTCAAATCCGGGAAGAAGCCCCAGGTTGACGAGACTCTGAAAGCCGTTGCATATTCCAATGATCAACTTGCCCTGCTGAATGAAACGATCCATGGCTTCAGCCATATTGAACTTGAGCTTGGATGCCAGGAGGACGCCGGCCCCGTGGTCGTCGGCCCAGCTGAAGCCTCCCCCGAAAACCAGGATGTGAAAATCATCGAGCCCGACAGGAGAACCGCTTGTTGTGCCCCTGATCAACTCGTTGATGTGAACCCTGTGGGACTCGGCTCCAGCCAGCCTGAGGGAGTAGTCCGTCTCGTAATCGCAATTCAGGCCATAGCCGGTGAGGACCAGCGCTCTTACAGGATTCATATCAATCCTCCGAAAGGCCTTTTCCATGCCTCCTTTAGTTCCAGGATATTCTCCTCCATCATGAGGGTCCCGCCCTTGCCCCAAACGCGGAGGGACCTCGATTCCGTTGTCTTGCCGATTTGAGCCACCTTCATCCCCTCAAAAATCTCTTCGAAGGCCCGCTGCTTTTCAGGGCTCACGGTGACCAGAAACCGACTCGCAGACTCGGAATAGAGGACCTGGGTATCTGAGAGGTCGCCCTGCGTTGGAACGTCCTCGGTATGGATATCCATGCCGAGTTCACCCCCCATGGCGACCCATGCGAGGTGAACGGCCAGCCCGCCCCTTGTGACGGCGTGGGCCGAGGAGAGGATGCCCTCCTGGATCGCACGGTGCAAAGATCGGTAAAGGGGCCACGAGGAGTTGACATCGACCGTCGGGACATGCAGGCCCACCTCTTTCATCAATTGATAGTATTCGCTGCCCCCGAGTTCGTTCCCGGTGTCTCCGAGGATGTAGACGAGATCCCCGGGCCATTTTGCATCCATGGTGACGCACCTTCCGATGTCCTTCACAACGCTTGAGATCGTGAACAGCAATGTGGGCATCCCGGAAACCTTTCGTCTTTCACCAAAAGGGCCTTCCAGATGGCCGTCCACGTACATGCTGTCCTTTCCCGAGAGGAGGGGAATGCCGAAGGCCAGACAGGTGTCCCTCAAGGCCCAGTTGGACCTGACCAACTGGGCAGCCTTGTATTTGCCGTCAGGGTTCTGCAAAGGATGGTACTGTATGGTGGGCCAGCAGAAATTATCCACGCCGCCCAGGTGATCGGGGTCTCCGCCCACGGCAAGGACCCTCCTCACAGCCTCATCAATGGTGACGGCGGTCATATGATAGGTGTCAATGGCCGAGTAAAAGGGATTCAGGGCCTGTGTCAGGGCAATGCCCCTGCCGGAATGGAGAAGGGGCCTCATCACGACAGCGTCACTCGGCAGGTCCCGTCCCTTTCCGACCAGGGGCTTGACGACGCTTCCTCCCTGGACCTCGTGATCGTACTGCCTGGAGATCCAGTTTCTGGAGCAGATGTTGGGGCGAGAGAGCATGGTCTTGAGAAGTACCCCGTGTCTCCTGGGCCCGCTCAGCACCGGTTCTCTCAGGCCTCTCATTTCAGGGGGAGTCCATTCGGCGTCAAACTGCCACTGGGGGAAATCGGATTCCAGAAAGTCCATTCTGATAAAAGCGCAGGTCTTTCCCTTGTAGTCCAACCTGAGATAGCCGGTGTCATTGTATTCGCCGATGACGGTGCTATCAACGGCGTGCTTGGCCGAGAGCTCCATGAAACGATCCAGATGTTCCGGTCTTACGGCAATGGTCATCCTCTCCTGAGACTCGGAGACCCAGATCTCCCACTGGTCCAGACCTTCATATTTCAGGGGTACCCTGTCCAGGTCCACACGGCACCCGTTGCTGGAGCGGACCGATTCGCCTATGGAGGAGGAAAGGCCGCCGCCCCCGTTGTCGGTGATGAAGGAGATGAGTCCTTCGTCCCTCGCCTCCAGCAGGAAATCGTGCATCTTCTTCTGGGTGTAAGGATCTCCGATTTGGACATGACCGGCGGGCGTGTGTTCGGTATAGGCCTCTGAAGAGGCCGTCACCCCGTGGATGCCGTCCTTACCGACCCTGCCGCCCGACATGATGATGAGGTCACCCTTCGTGGTTGTCTTCAGGTGGGAAGACTCTCCCCTGATCAGTGCCGGCATGATCCCCACGGCCGTTACAAAGACCAGGCACTTGCCCATGTAACTCTCGTCAAAGAGCACCAGGCCGAAGGGGGTGGGGATGCCGCTCTTGTTTCCCCCGTCTTTTACCCCTTCGATGACGCCGTCGAGGAGGCGTCTCGGGTGCAAGTGCGGCCTCAGTTCGTCGGCATAGTCCCTGGGACCGACACAGTAACCATACATGCCGAGGACGAGCCTCGAACCCTTCCCGGTCCCCATGGGATCCCTGTAGATGCCGACGATGCCGGTCAGTGAACCTCCGTAGGCCTCCATGTTGGAGGGGCTGTTATGGGTCTCACCCGTGATGACGTAGTAGTTCTCATCATCGAATCTCGCCACGCCCGCATTATCCCAGAGGACCGACACGACCCAGTCCTTCTGTTCCTGTATCTTGAGAGTCGGGGCTTCAATGCACGTCTTAAAGAGATTGTTCACCAACTCATCGTGTCCGTTCGAGAGGTCATGATATCTGAAGAGACCTTTGAAGGTGTTATGATTGCAATGGTCACTGCGGGCCTGAGAAACATATTCCAGTTCCACATCCGTGGGTATCGAGAGTCCCAGCCTCTTTCTGTCCGCCTGAATATCTTCTCTCAAGAAGTACCTGCGGATAACCGGTATGTCGCTTTCCTGGAGGGCGAGATTGCGTTCCAAGGAGATTTTTTCCAATTCGTCGTCGCTTCCTACGGCGACGATACTCACCTGGGGTGTATGATTCAGAATGACCCTTGGCACGGTATGGCCGACGCCAAGACGCTCATCCCACGCCCCTTTGGAGAAAACCTTCCATTGTTGGACGATGTCGTTGGCCAGGATCTCTCGAGAGATGGTCTGAACCTGGCCTTCCGAAAGACTCCCCTTGATCACATAGAGCTTTGAGGTGTAGACACCCTGCCGGGGGCCGAATCTTATCTTCAGGAGTTCCTCGACGGCTTCCACGGCGGTGCTCCCGGCCGTGTCCCTGACGCCAGGCCTGAATCCCACCCAGATGAGCCAGTCAAAATCCCTGGCGAGCGGTTCGAAGGATGACTCCTCTGTCACAGGGTTGGTGAATATCCGGGTCCTGATGATTTCCATCTGGCTTTCATCAAGATCCCCGTCAATGGTCAGGATACGAATGACGCGGATATCCTCCGCCTCGATATTGAAGTAGTCCTTGGCCTTTCTCCTGACGTTCGCCCCTTCTGCATCAACCACCTCCCTCTTCAATCCTATTTCCAGCCGGGAAATCATCCATTACTCCTTGTTATTCCATGAAATTTGGAGAGAATAGACCCGACTCTAATGCAAAGACGGATACGAGTCAATACAGAACCATCACAGGATTGGGCTTGAAATCATTGGCCCTAATGGATATATTGTGGGCAGTGTCAAAAGAGATGATTTACAGATTCCAAGACAAGGGAGTTTCTGAATTTTCGGCCCTCTTGAAGTGAGGTCGTATCATGGAAGATTATGATATTCATGAAAACGAAGGTGGAGAAAAGCTCCCCAATCAAAAGGAGCTTGAAAAGGAATTGAGCGATTATCTGTCGAAGAAATACGGCAGTCGCATCAAGATCATTTCCCCCTTCTTTGTTCCAAAGGGTCAGGAGGCTGCAACGGATGAGGGAAAGTCAGGGGAGGATAAGGGACTTGCTCCTTCCTTTGACATGTTGCCCGAAGAACTGGAGGCCCACCTGGATACCTTTGTTGTGAAACAGAATCAAGCCAAGGCCGTTCTGGCCACGAAGATCTGCACCCACTTTAACAGGATCAAGCATATCAAGAGCCATGCCGGCAAGAAAAAGACGGTGGGTGTGGGCATGATAAAAAACAACGTTCTCATGATAGGACCGACCGGGGTGGGCAAGACCTATATTGTCAAGCTCATCGCCCAGAAGCTTGGTGTGCCCTTTGTCAAGGGTGATGCGACAAAATTCAGTGAGACAGGGTATGTCGGCGGCGATGTGGAAGACCTGGTTCGCGATCTGGTCTACGAAGCCAATGACGATATCAGCCTCGCTGAAAACGGCATCATCTACATCGATGAGATTGATAAGATAGCGGCGGCCAATAACATCATGGGACATGATGTCTCTCGGACAGGGGTGCAGAGGGCACTTCTGAAGCCCATGGAGGAGACGGAGGTCGATTTAAAGGTCCCCCATGATGCCGTTTCACAGATTCAGGCCATCGAACAGTTCAGGAGGACAGGGAAGAAAGAGAAGAAGGTGGTCAATACCAGGAATATCCTTTTCATCATGAGCGGTGCCTTTGGAGACCTGGCCGGGATCATCAGAAAGAGGCTTCAACGACAGGGTATAGGGTTTGAGGCCGATGTGAGATCTACCGAGATCCCATGGGAGATCCTGAAGGAGGTGAGGGCACAAGATTTGATTGAATTCGGTTTTGAGTCCGAATTCGTCGGCCGTCTGCCCGTCGTGGTGGTTTTTGATGAACTTACGAAGGATGACCTGGTGGAGATCCTGAAAAACCCGAATAACCCCATCATCCTCAGCAAGAAACAGGATTTCAGGGCTTATGACATCGACATAAAATTCGAGGATGAGGCCCTGACCAAGATAGCGGAGATGGCCGCGCGTGAAAAAACGGGGGCTCGAGGTCTGGTCAGTGCCTTTGAAAAGGTCCTTATTCCGTTTGAAAAGCACCTTCCGTCGACCAATATCAAAGAATTGCTGGTGACTCTCGAACTGGTGGAGGACCCTGAGACCGAGTTGAAGGCGGTCAAGGAAAGGCCCGACGACGCTGAGCGGCTCATCAGGTTTCAGAAGGCGGCCGAAAAAGAGCTTCAAAGCGTGAAGGAATTCATATTAAGCCGAACAAAGGATTTCCGCAGGCTCTCGGGACTGGATATCTACGATAAACGGATCGAGCTCATTGCAGAGATATACCTGAAGATGAACTCCGACATAAACACGGCATTTGAAGACTTCATGGGGATGTACAACCAGATCAAGATGGAGGAGGCCTCCCTGCTCAACGAGCTGGAATTGAACATTACTTTTGATGACAACGCCATTGATGAACTGATCTGGAAGGCCATTGAGACAGGCCAGGGGGCAGGCTCTTTGACCTTTCAGCTGGCCAAAAAACTGGAATACGGTCTCAAGCTGGTAAGGGATCGATCAGGGGTAGAGAAATTCATGATCAGCGGTGAAGCCGTAACAGATATGGAAAAGTACATCAATGACCTCATGAAGAGGTATTACCGCAAGGAATACGATCCCTACTATTCTGACGATCCAAGATCCGAAGAGGGTCTATCGACGAACCCTCGGAAGGATTCAGAAACAACATCATGATAGGTGTTTCCAAACTCTATTGCGGAACCGTAGAGCCTTCGGACGCATTGAGATACGGTAGGAGGTCAGGCGACCTGCCCTCCCACCTCCTGCAGTTCTCCTCGGACAAGAAGCCGGTCGTGGTCTGGAATGTGACCCGATCCTGCAATCTTCGCTGCATGCACTGCTATGCTCACGCAGTTGAGCAAAGCCACGACAGGGAGCTGAGCAAGAAGGAGGCCTTCGGTATGCTTGACGACCTGGCCGAATTCGGCGTCCCGGTGGTTCTTTTTTCGGGCGGCGAACCCTTGGTCCGAAAGGACCTTCTGGAGCTTGCCAGTTATGCTGTGGGCAAAGGCATGAGGGCAGTCATCTCCACAAACGGCACCCTGATTACCCGGGAAAAGGCGCGGGACCTGAAAAAGGTGGGGCTCTCTTACATTGGGGTGAGTTTGGATGGGATCGGAGAGGTCAACGATCGGTTTCGCGGAAAAAAGGGTGCATTCCGAGATGCCATGGCGGGGATAAGAAACTGTCAGGAGGTCGGCCTGAAGGTTGGTCTTCGCTTCACCATCAGTCGCCTGAACAGCGAAGAGGTCCCCGGCATTTTCGATCTTCTGGAAGAATTGAATATTCCAAGGGCCTGTTTCTACCATCTCGTCTATGCAGGCCGCGGGACTGAACTCGTTGAACAAGACTTGGCTCATGTCGAAACCCGTCGCGTCGTCGATTTAATCATCGACAGAACCAGGGAGATCCATGAAAGGGGAATACCCAAAGAGGTCTTGACCGTGGACAACCATGCGGACGGCGCCTACCTCTATCTCAGGATGGCGAAGGAGAAAAGCGGCAGGGCAGGGGATGTCCTCGAACTCCTCAAAATGAACGAGGGGAACAACTCCGGAAGGGGGATCGGGTGTATCAGTTGGGACGGTTCCGTCCATGCAGACCAGTTCTGGAGACATTACAGCTTTGGGAATGTCCGCGAAAGGCCTTTCAGCAAGATCTGGACGGATCTCAGCGATCCCTTAATGGCCAAGCTCAAAGACAAGAAAAGATACGTGAAGGGCCGTTGTGCGGCGTGCCGTTGGCTCGATATCTGCGGGGGAAATTTCAGAGTCAGGGCGGAGGCCGTGACCGGCGACATCTGGGCACCTGATCCCGCCTGCTACCTCACCGACGAGGAGATAGGATTAAAGAGTGCCTAAAGTGCCTAGAATGGCTGAAGTGGTTGAAGAGGGCTTCACCAAAAGACAAAACGGGGAAAAAGAGCTCCCCAGTGCCGCCATACCATAGTCCCTGATCAAGGTTTGGGCAACAGCTCTTCAACCACTGACAAATAACAGGGACCAACCAATAACGAATAACGAATAACCCCTTACCCTTCAGAGAGGAATTCCATGATCGTTCGTCCCCGCCGACTCAGGCAAGGCCCCATGATCCGGGCGATGGTGAGGGAGACCCACCTTTCGGTAAAGGATCTGATTTTCCCCCTCTTTGTAAAGCAGGGTCGCGGCATCAAAGATCCTATCCCGTCAATGCCCGGCCAGTTTCAATTTTCCGTGGACTCGATAGTGCGCGAGGCCGAGGAGGTGTGGGCTCTGGGCATACCCTCCGTCATCCTTTTCGGCCTCCCGGAGGCAAAGGATGGCGTAGGAAGTCTGTCCTACGCAGACGATGGGGTCGTGCAAAGGGCCGTCTCTGCCATTAAGAGTAAAGTGCCGGAGATGGTTGTCATCACCGACGTCTGCCTGTGCGAATATACGGATCACGGCCACTGCGGCATTATCACGAATGGCAGGGTAGATAATGATGCTACCCTCGAAGTCCTGGCCCGCCAGGCGGTGAGTCATGCCGAGGCCGGCGCCGATTTTGTCGCACCTTCCGATATGATGGACGGCCGCGTGGCCGCGATCAGGGAGGCCCTGGATGGGGCGAATTTTCAAGATACCGGCATCCTTTCCTATGCCGTGAAATACGCATCGGCTTTTTACGGGCCCTTTAGGGAGGCGGCCGACTGTGCACCACAATTCGGAGATCGAGCCGGATATCAGATGGATCCGGCGAACGCCCTGGAGGCCCTTAAAGAGGCGGCGTTGGACATGGAAGAGGGCGCCGACATCATCATGGTTAAACCCGCCCTGCCGTACCTCGATATCATCAGAAGGGTCCGCGAGCAATGCCTGCTGCCTCTGGCCGCCTATAATGTGAGCGGGGAGTATGCCCTCGTAAAGGCCGCGGCGGAGAAGGGATGGATAGACGGGCCCAGGGTCATGATGGAGATGCTCATCTCCATCAAGAGGGCAGGAGCAGATATCATCCTGACCTACTTTGCAAAAGAAGCGGCCCAGATATTAAATTTTTTGGTGTAAAGGCAGGTATGGAGAAAAGATCTTCCCACGGGAACGACCTGAGGCTGGTGGCCTGGGAGGTCACCAGGCGCTGTAATCTGAGTTGCGTCCACTGCAGGGCCGCATCGGAAAGAGGCCCCTATCCGGGCGAGCTGGAGACGCACAAGTGTCTGGAGATCCTGGATCAGATCTCAGGGACAGGGAAGCCGATCGTCATCCTCACGGGGGGAGAACCTCTCCTACGAGAGGATATTTTCGACCTGGCCCGTTACGGGACGGGGTTGGGCCTGCGGATGGTGATGGCCACCAACGGCACACTCTTGAGTCCCGAGGTGGCTGAAAAGATCAAGGTCTCAGGGATCAAGAGAGTGAGTATTTCCCTGGACGGGGCGAATGCCGAAGAACACGACCGGTTCAGACAGGTCTCGGGGGCTTTCGATGCCTCCCTCCAAGGGATCGAGTTTCTCAAAAAGGCGGGGGTCGAATTCCAGATCAACACCACCGTTACCAGACATAACGTGGAGCATATTCAGGATATCCTTGACATGGCCGTAAGGCTCGGCGCAGCGGCTCACCACATCTTTCTCCTGGTTCCGACCGGGCGCGCCAGGGATATGGCAGATCAGGAGATCGACGCTGAGGCCTACGAAAAACTGCTCCACTGGTTTTATGAGGTCCAAAGGCAGGTGCCCATACACCTCAAGGCTACCTGTGCCCCTCATTACTACAGGGTCCTGCGCCAGGAGGCCCACAAACGGGGAGAGAAGGTCGATTACCAGACCTACGGTCTCGATGCCATGACGCGCGGTTGCCTGGGGGGCACTTCCTTCTGCTTCATTTCCTACGAAGGGATTGTCCAGCCCTGCGGTTACCTGGAACTGAACTGCGGGGATCTGCGAGACTCGGCTTTTGGTTCTGTATGGAGAGATTCACTCCTTTTCAGAAGACTGAGAGACCCTTTATCTTACAAGGGAAAGTGCGGCAGGTGCGAATATCTGAAATTCTGCGGCGGGTGCAGGGCCAGGGCCTTTGAGGCGACAGGGGATTTTCTGGCCGAAGAACCCCTGTGTCTGCACCAGCCA
>JAZDGZ010000609.1:0-2065 GCA_043806375.1 Pseudomonadota bacterium
GGTCCGCCCCCTTGCCCCCGGCGTTGAAATCAAAGGGCCTTTTGGACGAATAGGACATGGTGTCCCGGGTCGTAAAAAAACCTTCGAATATCCTCCTCTGGGCCTCTTCCGGAATCCCCACCCCGTAGTCATGGACCACCAACAATGACCCTTCCCCTTTCCTCTCAACACCCACCTCTATCTTCCCCTCGTCAGGGGTGTTCTCCACCGCGTTTCGAATCAGCCCGTCGATCACCTTTTGCAGGACCTCCGGGGGCATGAATACGGGGGGCGTGGGCTCAAGCCGGGTGATGATCTCCACCCCCCGGTCTGAGAAAGAGGGTCGGAGCTCTTCCAGCCTCTCCCTCACCGTCTCATCCAGGCTCATCTCCTGGGAAACGGCCTCTTTGGGGCCAAAGAGATCCTCGATGCGTTTTCTGATCCTTTCAACGACGGGTCCCTCACCGACCTCTTCAGCCGCCAGGGTTTCGAACTCATCGGTACATTGCTCCAGGAGAAGCGACAGGAGGGTATAAGCCTCATAGTGTTTTCCCTTCATAATGTCCTCTACCTTGTACTGGATATCCACGATGCGATCCAGGTTCCTCTCTACCCTTTCAATGGTAGGTCTCCAGGTCTCGTCAGGGAGTGCCATCAATCTGCTCTCTATAAGCCTCAGAGAACCGGAAAGGATGGCGACGGGAGTCTTCAATTCGTGGGAAAGATGATTGATCACCTTGTCTTTGGCGCGGTTCAAACTGCTCACCTCGAGGTAGGCCTTCTTCAGTTCTTCGGAGAACCTGGCGTTTTCGATGGAAAGGGCGACCGTCCCTGCGATCATCTCCAGCATCTCCACGTCCTCCTGGTCAAAAACCCCCCTCTTCTTGTTGACGGCGCACAGGACCCCGATGATTCGATCACGGCTTCTCAAGGGCACCAGGGCCAGGCCCCAGGTCTTGTATCCCAGTCTCCTGTCCCTCTCTTCGTGGAGCTTTCGGTCCTTGGAGGTGTCGGAAACGATCATAGGTTCCCCTGTCCTGACGACCCTGCCCGCCATGAGCTGATCCATGGGGAAGCGGATCGCCTTGACCCTTTTCTCGGTGTCCGTGGCGTCGTAGGCCGCTCCGATGACAAAAAACTCTCCCTTCTCCTCATCCAGCAGATTAACAACGGAGCCCTCCACATCCAGAAGTCGTTTGACCTCGGTGTTGACATAGTCAAGGAGGTCCTCCAGGTCCGGGTATCTCGGGAGCGCCATGCTTACATGGAGCACCGCCTGGTTGGTGCGGGCGATCCTTTTTTCATAGGTAATATCCCTGAAAATCGCAATGACCCCGAATGGTCCTTTCTCTGATTCAGAATAGACGGCAGCCCTGATGGAAACGTCCAGGGAGCGGCCGTCCTTGGTGAGCCGCTTGGATTCATGGCGCACAAGGATTTTTTCTTTGTTAAGCCGGTTCAGGTTTTCGATGGTCGCCTGTTTTGATTCCTGGGGCACAAAGGGGATGACCTTCCCTTTGACATCCTCGAGGGTCCAACCGAAAACCTCTGTGAACCCGGGGTTGAGGTAGAAAACACGACTTTTCATGTCGAATACCCCTATGGGATAGGGCACGAAGTCCAGAAGCGTTCTAAAGCGCCTCTCTGATTGGCGCAGGGCCTCTTCCGCACGTTTTCTCTGGGTCACTTCCTGGAAGGTCTCAATGGCGCCCACGATCTTTCCCTGATCGTCCAGGAGGGGGGCTGCAATAAAGAAAAGCCATTCTCCCTTTCCTCCCGGGCCGGGGAAAAAATACTCCCCCTCGTAGGCGCCCGCCGTGAACGCAGATTTCCGGCAAGGACTCCCAAAATGGCTCAGGATCTCCTCTTCGGGGACCCCGTCCACGATGTAATCGACCATGGCCGGGTTGGGCTTGGAGTAGAAGGTCATCCACTGCTTGCGGGTCCCGATCATCTCCTTGGCAGGGATCCCCTTGAGTTTTTCATAGGCCTTGTTGCAGTGGGTGATGATGTGATTCTCATCAATCACGAGGGTCGGCAGGGGGCTTCTCTCGACGATCAGGGAAAGCCTTCTCTCCCTTTCCCT
>JAZDGZ010000610.1:0-2513 GCA_043806375.1 Pseudomonadota bacterium
CTTCAGACGTGACCACGAATTTCCCCGATCCCAGGGCCTTCTTGAATGAAGAGACCATATGTCCAAACCCCTTTCGTTTTCTCCATTAAACTTAATCAATCCCTGGAGATTGGTTTGAGGATTGCCGCTCTCCGGAAAGACACTGATCTGGCCGTCAGATATCTCCCATCATGCTGAGCAGTTAAGTCCAATGCCGTTAACTTAAGGACAATCTCGTTTTCCACACCGTCACCCCGGCGAAAGCCGGGGTCCAGAAGAGCTTGAAAAGACTGGATTCCGGCTTTCGCCGGAATGACACCCGGCAGCATCCCCATCAGGCACAGAGGCTTAAGTGAACAGCGTTGGAGTTAAGTCGAGGTTAACCTCCATTTTCCAGGGGCTGGCTCTCCCTGATAATTTCTCGGTTTTTGAAGCGTCTTCATGGCATCCAATCGGCCCAACTCCTTTAAACGATTGTAAATCAATGTCCAGGCACAGTCCTTATTGGGGTCGATCTCACATTTGCCATTGTTGGTGCCGCCACAGGGCCCGTTAACCAAACCCTTGTGACATGAGGTCACTGGACAGATTCCGCCTGTCTCCCCTAAGATACAGGCGCCGCACTGGGTGCAGATTTCATCGAACATTCCGACTGAAGTTTCTTTGCCGATGAATAGGGTGTCCAGGGCAGGAACAACCATCTTCCTTAACTGTCGGGCAACAGTTTGGACTCCAAATGCACAAGTCATAACCAAGAGGAGATCTGCCTGATCGATCTGTTTGCCATGCTCTTTTAAAGCCTCAAGGGTCAGATTGTCACATGCAACCGGGAGGACCATGTGCCCGGTAATCGACTTTCCCTTTTGGCTCAATTTTTCACGCATCTCCTTCACCTCCGGCTCTCCGCCAGTTCGTGTAAGGGTGACGCATGTTCCACAACCGATGACGAAAATCCTCCCAAATCCATCCAACAGCC
This sequence comes from Pseudomonadota bacterium, assembly GCA_043806375.1. Classification (GTDB taxonomy): domain Bacteria; phylum Desulfobacterota; class DSM-4660; order Desulfatiglandales; family HGW-15; genus JAZDGZ01. Next base: position 956 of record JAZDGZ010000610.1, read on the forward strand.
GATCAATCTCCTCTGCCGGTTTTTGTCGGGTGATAGACCTGATCATGCTTAATCTCCTCTCATCTCCCTCTCTAAATCACATCTCAGGCATCTCATGGCCTCGTACCATGCCTGATCCTCTTCTAAACCCTTCTCTACCTCCCTGAAATCTTGCGTTCTCTCTTGTGGTTTTTCCACTATGAGTGTGGCTCTTGGTTTCTCTTCTTGGGTCTCTTCTTCCAAAGCCAAGCCGATATCGTCACTCATAGAGGACTTTTCATCGGCAATATTCAACCGCCCTTTTTCACCTTGGAGGTGTCTGTGGATGGCAAGGGCCGCTCTCCTGCCTGAGGCAATAGCTTTAATGACCGTACTGGGGCCAGTTGTAAAATCACCCCCTGCAAAGATGCCGGGGATATTGGTGGAAAGGGAATTTTCGTCTACAACGAGACTCCCCCACAGGGCCCTCTCGAGCTGGCTGTCTTTTGACAAAAAGGAGATATCGGGCGCCTGGCCGACCGAAATGATTACGGCGTCTGCTTCTACGACCTGTGTTGATTGCTCATCAACGCTCAGATGGGAACGACCCTCTTCATCAAATACGGTCTTGCTGCGCATAAACTCGATGCCGCTAATCTTGCCTTCCTGATGGATAATTCGGTTTGGGGCCCATAAAGGATTAATAACGACGCCCTCCTCTATGGCTTCCTCTATGTCTTTTACCCAAGCCGGCATCTCTTCGACAGTCCTTCGATAGAATATTTGCACATCCTGGGCGCCAACCCTAAGGGCCGTTCTGGCTACGTCAATGGCAACGTTGCCACCCCCCAAAACCACTATTTTCCCTTTCAGTTTTATCTGCTTTCCTGTCCTTATATCTATGAGGAATTGAAGACCATAATACAGACCTTCCACGCCTTCTTCTTCGCCTTGGATATTTATCCTTCTGCTGGACTGAGCTCCTGCTGCTATGAAGACCGCGTTGTACCCCTCTTTCAGAAGGGCATCGACCGTATGCCTGACGTCAATAGAGGAGTCATAAAGGATCTCTACGCCGCAACTTTCTATGTAATCGATCTCGGCCTGAATCACCTTTCGGGGGAGACGAAACTCAGGAACGGCCAGCGCCAGCATACCGCCTCCAACTGTTTGGGCCTCAAAGACGGTTACCTTGTAACCCATTTTGGCCAGGAAATAGGCGCAGGTCAGACCTGTGGGTCCTGCGCCTACCACAGCGATCTTCTGGTCCTTGGTCACCGGGAAAGGCTCTCTCCTCTTGCCGATATGGGTGAAGTACCAGTCCGATGCGAAACGCTTGAGGGCTCTAACAGCAACGGGGTCGTCCAGTTCTCCCCGGCGGCATTTCAATTCACATGGGTGTATACAAATGCGACCACAAACCGCAGGAAAAGGATTCCTTTCCCTGATGATCTCCACCGCCTGTTCGTATTTCCCTCTTGCGATGGAGGCCACATAGTTGGGCACATCGATCCCTGCCGGGCAAGCATGCTGGCAGGCGGAGATGACCATTGAATCACACGTCGCACCGGCACACCGGTGATCCATGATGTGTTCTTCA
>JAZDGZ010000611.1:0-3588 GCA_043806375.1 Pseudomonadota bacterium
TCTCAACGGTAACAGCCCGTCCTGGATTCCCCGGTCAAGCCGGGGAATGACGGCAAAAAGAAAGGCCTGGATCTCCCGCCGAATCGGTCCGGCGGCCCTAACCTCCTTTTGGGAGGCAACACCCCCGTTTGGGAAAGAGGGGCGTGGGTGTTAAAAGGGCTTGTGCCCGATAAAGAGGTGGGTCATCCCCAGGGTGAGGGGATAGGCCTTCACGTGCCGGAGTCCGGCCTCGGCCATGAGGGCCGTGAATCTTCGGGCAGGGGGAAAATGGGTAATGGAATCGGCCAGGTAGGCGTAGGCCTCGGGATTCGGGGAGAGGGCGCGGGCCAGGAGGAGCGCGACTCTTTTCATATAGAGATCAAAGGCTCTTTGAAAGAGCGGCCTCCGGGGAAGGGTCATTTCCAGAATCAGGAGCTGCCCGCCGGGAACGAGGACCCGCTTTATTTCCTCGAGGGCCTGAATCTTCTGGGGGATGTTGCGGATGCCGAAGGCGATGCCTGCGGCGTCAAAGGTGTTGGAAGGGAATGGAAGGGCCAGGGCATCCCCTTTGACAAACCGGATCCTTGTTGAGAGGTTTTTTCCCTCCACCTTCTTTTTCCCCAGGGCCATCATTTCCCCGGTAAAGTCGAGACCGACCACCCGCGCCTCCGGGTAACGCAAGGCCGCCTCCACCGCCAGATCGGCGGTGCCGGTGGCCACATCCAGGAATCGATTCGTCCTGAAAAGACAGATCCGGTTCACGGCAAAGCGCCTCCACATCACGTCCCGCCGAAGGCTCAGGATGTGGTTCAGGGAATCGTATCGCTCGGGGATGGTGGAGAAAATCTCCCTCACCATGCCGGCGTGCTGCTCGGCCGATGCCGTTTTTACTGAGGGATAGCTTTTCGGTCTTTTCATGGGGCCCGGTCATTCTTTCAGCGAAAGGGCTTCTTGGTACGAACTTTTCTTTTAGTCTAACCATCGGGTTAAGGCAACCCCCACCCCCTGATCCACCATCAAGGCATCATCCCTGCGATAGAGGCTGTGTCGCCATGTCATTTCGAGCCCCCGATTGACCGGAGACGAGAAATCTTGATTTTGCATGTAGCTGGATTTTAAGATTTCTCCCGGAGTTTACCCTGAGCCCGTCGAAGGGGTCGAAATGACAGAAAACGAACGCGCGCGCGATTGCGACACAGCCTCTCGAGGGGGAGGGCGGGGCGGGAGTGGAATGATCTGGTAAGGGAATTATTGGTACGGCACACTTTGGGGAGGGGATTTTAATGACGACATCGGAGACAGGGGCGAAAAAATCTGATGCCCGTTCAATCATCGGAAAATGGATTGGGATAGCCTTATCTGTTTTTGTGATCTATACGATGGCGACCATGACGATGCAGGAGTTGCGGCAATTGAGCCTGTTCGTCAGCTTTTCTTTGGCCCTGGTCTTTGTCCATCATCCCCTTTTCCCGAGCAAGAGGGGTTTTGTCCCCCTTTTGCTGGTCGATCTCCTTCTCGCTCTGCTCAGCTTTTCCTTTGGGATCTACATTTATATCGACTATTGGGAATTTATCTTCCGGGTGGGTGATCCTACCGGATGGGATTTGTTGTTCAGCGTTATAACCATTGTCCTGATCCTGGAGGCGACCCGTCGCGTGGTTGGGTGGCCTCTTCTCATCATCGCCTCTTGTTTTATCCTCTATGCCTTTTTCGGGCAACTCCTGCCGCCTCCCCTTTCCCATAAGGGCTACGGCGTTCAGAGGATCGCGACAACCCTCTTCATGTCTGCGAACGGGGTTTTCGGCATTCCCCTGAGGGTCATGACCCAGTTTATTTTTCTTTTTATTGCCTTTGGCGCTTTTTTCGAGTCCTGCGGCGGCACGGCGTTCTTTGTCGACATGGCCAGTTCAATGTTTGGGAAGTTGCGGGGGGGGCCGGCGAAGATTTCCGTTGCGGTCAGCGGCATGATGGGGACGATCTCCGGGAGCGCCGTGGCCAACACCGTGACCACCGGGACATTGACCATCCCCCTCATGAAGCGAATCGGGTTTGAGCCTCACGTGGCCGGGGCCGTTGAGGCGGTGGCGTCTACGGGAGGTCAACTCATGCCCCCGGTCATGGGGGCCGCCGCCTTTGTCATGGCGGAGTATTTGGGCGTCCCCTATATTTCCATCTGCAAGGCGGCACTGATCCCCGCCATCCTCTATTACCTCGCTATTTTTAGTGTCGTTCACTTCTACTCCTTGAAGATTGGGATCCAGGGTATGCCCGCAACAGACATCCCCTCCTTTAAGAAGGTCTTGTACGAGAAATGGATCTTTGTCGTCCCCTTGCTGGTGCTGATCGTCATCCTGATACAAAACTATTCCCCGCGGGTGGCCGTGCTCTGTGCCATCTTGGCGACGGTCGTCTTGAGCCTGTTCAAGAAAGAGAGTCGGATGACCTTTTCCAAGATATTAAACGCCCTTGCGTCAACAGCCTATAATTCCATCATGGTTGTCTGTGCCTGCGCCACTGCGGGAGTCGTGATCGGGGTGGTCTTGCTGACGGGCATGGGGGGCAAGATTACCTCCCTGGTCATTAGTCTTTCGGCGGGTTCCTTGACCATCGCCCTTCCCATCGTGATGTTGGCCAGCCTCCTCTTCGGAATGGGGCTCCCCACGGTGGTCTGTTATGTCCTGCTGGCCGCAACGGTCGCACCCTCTCTCGTGGATCTGGGGATCACACCTCTCGCCGCCCATCTCTTTATCTTCTACTTCGGGATGCTCTGTATGGTCACCCCTCCGGTGTCATTTGCCGCCTATGCCGGAGCAGCCATTGCCAAGGCCGATCCCATGAAGACCGGATGGACCGCCTGGACATTTGCCCTAGCCGGGTTCCTGCTGCCCTTCATGTTTGTGTACAACAACTCCCTCCTGCTGATGGGGTCTCCCCTCAATATCATCCTTGCCCTTTTCACTTCCATCATAGGCGTCATCTGTCTGGGTGCGGCAATCATCGGTTACCTTGTCCAGGAAACCCGCCTTTACGACAGAATCCTGATGTTTGCGGCCGCCTTCCTCCTGATCAAGCCGGGATTGATCACAGATGTTCTGGGGCTCTTGTGTGTCGGGGCTGTTGTCCTCCTTCAACTCAGAAAGACGAAGGCTGCCGTGTGATTACGAAAGGAGGCTGTCCCAGTCAAGGGTCTTGAAGGTCTTGTGCAGGAAATGATCGTCATCCACTACCTGAAAAGAAAGATCCGCAAAAACCTTTGCGGCGACCTCTTGAACCGCCTTGAGTGGAATGACATCGTCATTTCTGCCATGGTAAATCCACGCCGGGACCGATATCCTCTTTTGATGGTAGGAAGTGGCATCCAGCAGATTGATGGCAGGGGCAAGAAGGACCAATTTCTTCACCCGGCTCTCGTGTTCCATCGCGAAGATGGCGCCCATAAGACCCCCGAAGCTGGATCCCACGAGCACGATGGCCGATTGATCGGAAAGGACCCTGTCCAGTTCTTCCATCCTCTCCTGAAGGCTCCCTTTGAAATGGGGAATGATCATATCCGGATACCTTTCCCTGAAAAAAACCGACTTGGTACCCTGGTTGCTGCTTTCAAGCCCG
>JAZDGZ010000612.1:0-8106 GCA_043806375.1 Pseudomonadota bacterium
GAGATGGCTGTGCGCATCGGTAAGTTTTGCGGCAATGGCCCCGGCCTGTGGTTGCGAATTCAGCAACGCCATGATCTGTGGCATGTAGAGCAGCGACTGCGGGATGAAATCAATAAGATTCCAACCCATGCCGTGTAGGGAAAAAAGGGGGAAATAAATAGGGAGTTGTCTCTATTTCCCCCCCCTATTTTTCCTTCCTTTGCTGCTTCTCGTGCTGACCTTTGACCTATCCCGTGGCGTCGAGTTCCGGGAAAAGGTACCCATCAAGAGATCGTTTGCCGAATTTCCCCTGGCCGTTGGGGAGTGGACGGGGGCGCGGCAGGACATGGAGCAGAAATTCATCGACGCCCTGCATTTCAGCGATTACATCATGGCCGGTTACCGGAATTCGCAGGGTCGGGAAATCGATTTCTATGTCGCCTACTACGAAAGCCAGCGCAAGGGGGAGACGACGCACTCGCCGGAGACCTGCCTGCCGGGCAGCGGGTGGTCCTTCGAGCAGGCTGGCGTTGTCGGCATCCCCTCCGGGGACGGAAAAAACATGAAGGTCAATCGGGCCTTCATGGAAAAAGGCGGGAGCCGGCAACTGGTCTATTTCTGGTTCCCGCAGCGGGGGCGGATCCTGACGAGTCTTGTCCAGGTGAAGCTGTATGGCTTCTGGGATGCCCTGATCCGGCAGAGGACCGACGGCGCCCTTGTGAGGGTCATCACCCCGGTGTATGGCGAAGAAAATCTGAAGGACACGGAGGCGCGGCTGCAGGGGTTCACGCGGGAAATCGCACCATTGCTGGATGGGTTCTTGCCAGGATAAATAGGGACAGATACAATACTGTTCGGCACCTAATTTGCTTGTGTTGAGGGATCATATCGGAAGGTGCGGGAAAAGGCAACAGTAATATGAAGTGTTGGCTATGCAGGGTGGCCGCAGGTTTTGGTCAAGGTTACGGATGGTAAAAGGGGCGGAAACGTGGGTCATGGTGGTATTAGGAACCCACTGCACATACCGAAAGGGTGCATGAATTGGTAACTCTCCACTTAAAACTGCACGCGCCGTATTTCTATCCCAACCTCGACTCATTCATTTTTTTGTTTCGCATCCATATTTGAAATCAATCGAAAGGAGGTTTCGGAATGAAAGCAAAAGGACTTTTGGTGTTGGCTTTATTTTTCCTTCTCACCTTTGCGGCAGCATCCCCAAACACAGTCTTCGCCGCTAAAGAAGATGTAGTGATAGGCCTGGTTGCCGAGCCGGTTAGTTTTGACGTTCCCACCATCACCGATCTGAACACGATGCGTGTCCTGCGCAGGGTATTTGAAGGGTTGACGGATCTCAAGCTGGGAACGTACGAAGTCGGCCCCGGGCTGGCCGAATCCTGGACCATATCCGATGACGGAAAGACCTATACCTTCCGCCTGCGGAAAGGGGTCAAATTTCACGACGGAACGCCCTTCAACGCCCAGGCGGTCAAGTACTGTCTAGATCGGCAGCTGGATCCGAAACACCCGCAGCACGCCGGTGCCGCTTATCCTTATTCAAAGAGCTTCCTGGGCAATGTCGAATCCATTCAGGTGGTGGATGACCACACGGTTCGGTTTATTTTGAAATCGCCCCTTTCCCCCTTCATCCATTACCTCGCTCATAATGCGCTGCGGATCACGAGCCCGGAGTCGTTGAAAAAATATGGAAAGGAAGTAACCAAGCACCCGGCAGGGACCGGCCCCTTCAAATTGAAGGAATGGGCCCCCGGAGTCCGGATGGTATTGGAACGGAACAACCAATACTGGGGTGGCACTCCCAAAATAAGAAATCTCATCTATGTTCCCATTCTCGAAGCCCAGGCCCGGCTGAGCGCCATTCGCACAGGAGAAGTGGACCTGACGGTTGATGTACCGCCGGACAACCTACCCATGCTGCGGAAAGATCCGAATATCGTCGTTGCCGAAGCCCCCAGCGCGGCAGTATGGTACATCGTTTTGAACACCCAGAAGACGAACCCTCCTCTGAACAATAAGCTGGTCCGCCAGGCGATGAACTATGCCATAAATAAAGAGGCGATTGTTCGGGACATTCTCAGCGGCACCGGGATTGTTTCCCATTCCCCCATGTCCCCGATTTATGGCAAATATCACGCAAGGGAAACAGAGGTAAAAAGATACCCTTATGACCCGCCCAAAGCGAAAGAACTGTTGAAACAGGCCGGTTATCCCAACGGTTTTACCTGCAACTTCATCGTGCCTGAGTCCGGTTCGGGTATGCAGTCTCCCGTGGAAATGGCGACGGTGATTCAGGCCAACCTTGCCGCAGTGGGAATCAAGTGCAACATCCAGACATTCGAATGGGGAACCTACCTGCAGAAATTCCGCGAAGGCCCGGACATGTCGGAAATGTCCTGGAATCCGTCGATCGGTGACCCCGATCATTTGATTTACATGCTTCTTCATTCCAGCCGTTTTCCTCCCGCCTTTAACGCCGGGTTTTACAAAAATGAAAAGGTGGATGAGCTTCTGGACAAAGCCCGCACCACCTCAAAAGAGGATTTGCGCGCCAAATATTACAACGAAGCCCAGAAAATCATCGTTGAAGATGCTCCCTGGATTTTCGTGGACCATGGGACTCAGATCGTCGTCCATCGCAAACGTTTGAAAAACTTCGTCCTTTCTCCGAATTTTTGTTTTGAATTCAAGCAGGCCAGCGTTGAATAGATAAGCCGGCCGAGTATGGATGCCCGGACGGGCAAAGGAGAACCCAGCGGGAGGTTGGGCGAAAGTCCCGCCCCCGGGGTAAATAGCAAGAAACTGCCCGTCTAGGATCCGCTCCTCATCCGCAAGATTGACTCCAAAGCCATGGCCGGTAATCCCGATCTTCCATGAAAGAATATATCCTCAAAAGATTATTGTTGACGATCCCCGTTCTTCTCGGGGTTTCGATCCTGGTATTTTCGGTCATTCACCTTGCTCCGGGCGATCCCGCGGTCATCATGCTGGGCCCCCTGGCGACCAAAGAAAGTATCGAAAAGCTCCATCAGGAATTGGGGCTGGACCGTTCCTTGGTGGTGCAATATTTGGCCTGGATGTCAAAAGTGGTGCGGTTGGATTTCGGCCGCTCGGTGGTTTTGGGAAGGGAGGTTTTCCCGGAAATCTGGTTGCGATTCAAAGCCACGATGATTCTGACCTTGGCGAGCCTTTCCCTCGCTGTATTGATCGGTGTCATCGCCGGGATTACCTCGGCGGTCAGGCAATATTCCATTTTCGATACGTTAAGCATGTTGGCGGCCCTGGCCGGTGTCAGCATGCCGGTCTTTTTTACGGGGATCGTTCTCATCATCATATTTTCCATGCAGTTGAACATTTTTCCAACCGCCGGCATGTATTCCCCCGCAGGGGGTGATGTCATCGATCTCCTTCACCATCTGGTCCTTCCTGCTTTAACCCTCGGGACGGCCTCGGCTGGGGTTCTGGCCCGCATGACCCGCTCCGCCATGCTGGAGACGATTCGCCAGGACTATATCCGCACGGCACGGGCGAAAGGACTCGCCGAAAGGGCGGTGATTTATATCCATGCCTTGCGCAATGCCGCCATTACGATCATCACGGTTCTTGGCATGCAGGTGGGTTATCAGCTGGGGGGAGCCATTCTCACAGAGACGGTTTTTTCCTGGCCCGGCATAGGGATGATGATGGTTCGGGCCATTCAAGTACGGGATTATCCGATGGTTCAGGGAGGAGTTCTTTTTGTCGCCGCAGTCTTTGTTTTCGTGAACATCATCGTCGACAGCGCCTACGCTTTTTTAGATCCGAGAATCCGCTACCGTTGATGGAAAAGGAAATGTCTTCTGTTGCCATGGATATCGCAGAAGAGAAAAGACAGAAACGATCCAGAGGAAAGGTTTTTCAGCGATTCTTGAAGAATCGACTTTCCGTTTTGGGGGCCATCATCGTTCTCATGGCTTTCAGCGGTGCGATCCTCGCCCCGTGGTTCTCCCCCTATGACCCCAATATCATCAACCCGCAACGCCGGCTCTCTCAGCCGGGGACCTCGGGACATTTCATGGGAACCGATGAATTCGGCCGGGACCTGGTTAGTCGCCTTTTATGGGGAGCCCGGGTCACCCTTTTTGTATCGATTACCGCGACTCTGATGGCCCTGGTGGCGGGCAGCCTCCTGGGCCTTTTGTCCGGGTTTTTTATGGGATGGTTCGATATCCTAGTCATGCGCCTTATCGATATCCTCATGGCATTTCCTTATTTCCTCCTGGCCATCACCGTGATTGCCGTCCTGGGTCCGGGTTTGCTCAATGGGATGATTGCCATTGCCATTGTGAATATACCTTTCTTTACGCGGATTGTCCGGGGAATCGTCCTTTCCATCAAGGAATTGAACTATATCGAGGCGGCCCGTGCCCTGGGAGCCAACAGATTTCGGATCATCGGACAGCACGTTCTGATCAACTGCTTCTCCCCGATTGTGGTGGCGGGGACTTTAAACACCGGCTGGATGATCACCGCAGCCGCCGGCTTGAGCTTTCTCGGACTGGGAGTTCAACCTCCTACAGCCGATTGGGGAACCATGATTGCCAGCGGGCGCCAGTATATCTCCGTGGCCCCCCATGTGGCGACCTTGCCCGGTCTGGCGATTTTTTTCACCGTGTTGGGGTTCAATCTCCTCGGAGACGGATTGCGTGACGCGCTGGATCCCCGGCTCAAGATCTAAAAAAAATTCCCGGCTTCCCCTCGGATTCCATCCTCAAACAACCTATTGAGGGAGCCATTATTTTGGGTGCTTTGGTGTTTTGGGGGACTGCTTTGGGGGACGGGGTTGACAAGATTGACTAAGTTTCTTGCTTCCTCCGACAAATCTGGGAGATCGCAGAGGTCAAAACGCCAAAATGCCGGGCAATCTCCGCCAAAGGAATCCCAAATCCTGTATCAGTTTCCAGGCTAAATGCGAACGGACTTTGGGAATCGCCCCACGCCGGCTTCCCATCTGCAAATCCCGTAAATAAACCCCTTCCTTCTTGCAGGTCGTCTCAATGAGCTGCTGCACTCGTTTTCCTCTCACCAGAGAAGAAGACTGATGCCTCGTTCTGCCCTCGGCTTCCCCTAATACTCTCCCCCCAAAGTCATCGGTCCCTAAGATCCGCTCGTCGGCCAAAACTTTTTCCCCCGACCGCCGAAGGCTCCTCACCGCTGACCAGCCTCCCACCAACCCCCTCATCTCGAGTTCGCCTCCGGCTTATACGAGATGTCTCTGCAGGTTGCTGCCGGCCCCTGCTCGGAGTTGGCCCATCCCGACATTATCTCCGCAAATCTTTCGCAGCATGCCAGGCCCCTTACCCCGGTGGGTCACCATGGTGCCTTTGCCCGTTTCTTCCCATGGCAACATCGGCCTTCCCACAGTCCTCAACTGGGCGACGTTCACACGTATATCCATACAGCAATTTCAGTATGGGGGGTGATTTCGGGATTGCAGATATTCCTTTCTGCTCCGGCCTGCTGCTTCGCTCGCCACCCTGGTTGCTCCTACCCACGACCTTACATCGTGAGCCGCTGTGACTTCTACATCCAAGCACACCCTGGCAGGTCGCCCTAACCAGGTCATGGATATGCTAGCCGTCCGAACCGGTCAATTGACGGCACGAGGACTCTCACCTCGCCAGATTCACGGCCTTGTCGGCTGCTCCGAGGACTTTTACCCCCTACACCATGCCGGTTTTTGCCGGCGCTTTCACACCGTCCCCTAGACACGAAAAATTTCCCGGAGAACCGGCATGCGAAAAGCGGGGATCGGATGAGAATCATCATCACCGACATCCAGGATAAAGGGCCGGTGAACGACGTGATCTGGTTCGAAGATGATTACCGGAAAGCTTTTTGGAGGGCCTGATTGGAATTGGTCGGAATCAATAAACCGTTAGGGGAAGAGGACGAACCCTACGATTGGATCAATGAGACCCGAACCTCGCCATGGGTTATCGATGTCCTATTGAAAAAGTGCTGAATGGCAAACTTTGATTCCCTCCTCTTTTCTTCCTGAAATTTGATTTTCCATTAAGTGTAAAAATTGTGTATAGTACTGACCATACTCGGCGTTTCACCATCCACCCCTTAGATCCGGAAAATCACTATCCAAAGGAGAAGGTCCATGAATGATGAAAATGAAGTGAAGATTCAGAGCGAAGTTCTTTTTGACTGCCTGAATGGTCTTTACGGCGATCGGTTCAGCCTTGAAATGCGAAATGATCTGAGGTCTGCGATGGAGACGGTTGTTAAAACAGTGGTCGTTCTGAGGTCGGTTCGAGTGAATCCGTATGGCGATCTATCCCTCCCGTTCACTCCCTTCAGAAAGGAGGGTTGATCCCATGCTCACGAATCCCGTATTCATGCCCATTCGATCTCTGAGCGATTTGATCAAGACCCGGCAAGTATCCCCTGTAGATCTAACCCAGATCTTTCTGAATCGCCTCCAAGAAATGGGTCCTAAATTTAATGCGGTTGTGACCCTAACCCGCGATCTGGCCTTGCAACAGGCCAGACAATCCGAGGAGGAGATTGCCTCCGGGCGGTACAGGGGTCCGCTGCACGGCATCCCTTACGGGGCGAAAGATCTACTGGCGACGTCGGGTGGTATTCCGACTACGTGGGGAGCGGCGTGTTTTCGCAACAGGTGTTTCGACTACGATGCCACGGTCATTCGCAAATTAAGGGAGGCGGGAGCGATTCTTGTTGCCAAGCTGGCGATGGTTGAATTGGCCGGGGGCATGGGGTATCGTCAGCCAAACGCCTCTTTTACAGGCCCTGGCATAAACCCCTGGGATCTGAACAGATGGAGTGGAGGTTCATCGAGCGGGGCCGGATCGGCTGTTTGTGCCGGCCTGGTTCCTTTTGCGATCGGTTCGGAGACATGGGGTTCCATTCTCGGACCTGCGAACCACTGCGGCGTGACTGGATTACGGCCTACTTATGGCCGCGTGAGTCGATATGGAGCGATGACCCTTTGCTGGACCCTGGATAAACTTGGGCCCCTATGCCTAACCGCCGATGACAGTGGCTTGGTGTTGGATGCCATTGCGGGATCCGATCCCATGGATACGACCACTTCGAGTCGAGCCTTTTATTATGATCCGGCTCCGATCAGTAGGCCTTTCAAGTTAGGGGTTATCCGAAATGTGGCCGATGAAGCAGATGAGGCGATGCGCACAAATTTCGAAATAGCCCTGCAAACGTTAAAAGCGGTGGGGACGATCGAGGAGGTAAGCCTTTCCGACTTGCCCTATGATGAAATGTCCCGGACAATTCTATTCGCTGAGATGTCCAGTGCTTTCGAAGATTTCATTGAAAAGGGAGGAACTGCCCAGCTCACCGCTCCCGAGGATCGATACACGCCCTATACACGAATGGTGGTCTTCGCCAGGGATTACATTCGGGCGCTGAGGCTTCGCGAGATTGTCGCCCGGGAAATCGATGAAGTATTAGCTCGGTTTGATGCCCTTGTCGGCCCTTCACGCCCAACATGTTCCCCGAAGCTGGATTCGGATTTCCCCTCCGCGCTAAGGGGGGCCGCTAAAGACACGATGGGGGCCATCGGTAACTTGGCCGGACTCCCGGCCATATCGGTCCCCAGCGGCTTCTCCGCAGAAGGTTTGCCCACAGGCATACAATTTTTGGGAAGGGCCTATGAGGAAAACGTTGTCATTGCCGTAGCCCGCGCTTATCAGGCCGAAACAGAATGGCACCTTCGCCATCCCCCGGGACTTCCCGGGCAAAGAAGCGAAGCGTGATCCAGTTTGAAGGCTCGAACTTCCGCACCATCTCAAGGGGGGATCATGTGGCCCGGAGATCGGTGCTTTGTCTCTTGTCAATTTGCTTATGTTATCCGGGTTTTTCCCATTCATCCCGTTTGCTTTCCTGTTTGACTCGAAAAAAAACATGGCTTTGCCCGGGTGAAGTGCCGGGATTGCCACCATGAATATCTTCTGGCCTTGACGTTGACGTCATACTGCACCTCTTCTGTCCGAGCTGGAACAATGGCTTGATTTTTCGGTGTTTTCAGGTGGCAAAGGCTCGTACATGTATTCCCCCATGTCATTCAATTTGTGTGCAGCCATT
>JAZDGZ010000613.1:0-6415 GCA_043806375.1 Pseudomonadota bacterium
GCGATGGGCCGTCCTGAAATCGCCGCTTACGGCGCCGGCGGGATTTCCTTCCGTATTGAGCACCAGGTTGAAGATGAAATCAAGGCCAACCCTCTCGGCGATCTCTTCCATCTCTTCCCGGATCGGGTTGCCTTCGATAAGCCCCATCCCCACCCCGGCATCCACTACCATCAGATGGTTCTGGATGATCGACTCCCGCGAAGCCACCGCCGGGAGGATCGACTTTGCTCCTCCGGAATAGCCTCCCATGGGATGGGGAAGGATTCCCCCGAAAGCGATCTTGAGGTCCGCCTCGAGAACCCGCCGGCTGATCTCGACAGCATGGCCGCTCCGGGTCTTGCCGCTCGATACGCAGTCCCTGTCGGGGTCGTGATAGAGGATCCTGACCCGGTCACCGACTTCCCTGCCATATTTCTGCAGATAGGCATTTTCAAGATCCTTGGGAGGCTGATGACTTCCTCCCCCCATGATCAGCAGGATCCGGCCGTCGGGAATACCCCCCTTGTTCAGGACATTGAGCGCCAAAGGCAATGCGATTTCCCCCTGAACGGGTCGGGTGACATCGCTGGCGATGATCACGGCGTTCTTTTTCCCCCTGGCCAGCTCCTCGAGAGGCGGTTTCCCAAAGGGATGCTCCAAGGCATGGATCATTTCTCTTCCGCCGATCGGAGCTCCGAATTGGGTTCCAGGGTTGCCGAGAAGCCGCCACCCGGCGGGAAGGTCATACGCCAAAACCTCTTCCCCGTAATGAATCCGAATCCTGGACTGATTTTGATACGCCATCATATCCTCCTTCACACCTCCACAATCGCGGCAAAGGCTTCATTGATCTCGATCAATTTCATTTTTCCATTGGACACAACCAGCTCGTCCACGTTAACCCTTATTCAGGCAATGGCTCATTCCCCGCCCCGCCCTCCCGCATGTCAATCAACTGCTTGACGCACCTGACGATCTCCGCGGTGGGCGTATCGGGAGGAAAGATTCCCCTGACTCCCATTCGTTTCAATGCTGGAATGTCTTCGACGGGGATGATCCCACCGGCAATCAGGGGGATGTCATTGGCTTGATGAAGACGCAGGGCGGCGAGAATATCCGGCAGCAAGGTCATGTGGGAACCCGAAAGAATGCTGATCCCGATGAGATCCACCGCCTCTTCGACGGCCGCCGTGACGATCATTTCAGGGGTTTGTCGGAGGCCCGTATAAATCACCTCCATGCCCGCGTCGGCAAGGGACTTGGCGACGATCCTGGCCCCCACATCATGCCCATCAAGTCCGACTTTCCCGATCAATATCCTGTATTTTCTCTTCAGCATCGGCATCCCGTCCGCTCACGAACCCAGATATTCCCTCGCAGCATATTCCCCGTAAACCTCGCGGAGCACATTGCAGAGCTCACCGATCGTGGCGTAGGCCCGAACCGCTTCGAGGCAAGGAGGAACCAGATTGCCCTCCCCCTTGGCCACCCCCCGAACATACGCCAATGCCTCTTCGACTGCCCCGTTGTTTCGCTCTTTCCTCACCTTTTCCAGGCGCTCGATCTGTTGCTGTTCAACGGCAGGGTCGATTCGAAAGGCCCCACAGGACTTGTTGGCTTCCGTTCTGAATTTATTGACCCCGACGGAGATCCGTTCTCCCTTTTCAAATTCCCTCTGCCGTTTGATCGCCCCATCGTTGATGGCGGCGCTGTAGTGGCCGTTTTCGATTGCCGCAATAGCCCCGCCCATCTCCTTGACCTTCCGGTATTCCGCCAGGATCTCTTTTTCGATCTGGCTGGTCAGGGTTTCAATAAAATAGGACCCGCCGAGGGGATCGACGGTATTGGTGATCCCCATTTCATGGGCCAGGATCTGTTGGGTGCGGACGGCCACCTTGGACGCCTCTTGCCCGGGGGTTCCCAATACCTCATCGTACGAGGCATTGTAAAGAAACTGAACCCCGCCGAGAACATACGCCAACGCCGCCAGGGTGATGCGGACGATGTTGTTCTCGGGCTCGACCAGCGTCTCCCTTCCGTGGGAGTAGGCCGTGATTTTAAGGGCCTGCGAGCGGGGATCTTTTGCCTTCATCTCCTCTTTCATGACCTTTGCCCACACCTTCCGTGTCGCCCGCAAATGGCAGACCGCCACAAAGAAGTCGGATCGTTCATCGAGGAACATGGAAAAGAGGGGGGCAATCTCGTCAATGGCGTACCCCTTTTCGAGAAGATGGTTCATGTAGCAGATCCCGTTGGCAAGCGCAAAGGCCGCGGCCTTCGTGGATCCGGCGCCCGCGGCATTGATATGATTGGCGCAGAGGGTGGAAGGGTACCAATGTCGCATGTGTTTGGCGCAATAGCCGATCGCGTCCGCCGTCACCCGGACAGAAGGTCGGATGGGGAAAATGTAGGTGCCCCTGGCCACATATTCCTTCAGAATGTCGTTTTGCAGGTCCACGACGAATTCCGCCGGCGTCAGACCCTGTTTTTCGCCCAGGGCGATGAACAGGGAAAGGGCTATCGGGGCAAAGGAATTGCCGAGCATGCTGACCCGTTTCAGTTTGTTGAGGGGAATACCGTCAAAAAGGATTTCCATATCCCGGAGGGTATCGATGGCCACGCCAACCTTCCCCACCTCTCCCCGGGCCATGCGGTGGTCCGAATCGTATCCCACTTGGGTGGGAAGGTCCGTGGCGATCACAATCTCATCCGTGCCGCATTCAATCAAGTTCCTGTATCTGGCGTTGCAGGCCTTTGGCTCTCCAAAACCCGAATAGGAGCGGATGATCCAGGGCTCGCTTCGATACATCGCAGGCGTGATCCCCCGCGTGAAGGGATACTGCCCGGGAAAGTTCAGGTCATCCTTGAAGTCATACTGGGCCTGTTGCAGGTCCAGCGGGGTATAGACCCGCTGAATGACCGTCCCGATGTCCGTGACAAAGGCCTCCCTCCGTTCGGGTTGACTCTCCAGCGCCGGCCGGAGGCACTTCTCCTCCCAGTCCTTCCGGGTCTCTTCCATCTCCGCCCATTTCTTTTCATCGTCCATGGCTGACATCGACCTCATCAATGAATCCTTCGGTCATACCCTCTAATGGTCCGTGTCAATGAGCTATGACTGCCTTCAGAGGTCGCCCTGCACCTCGATTTTCTTCTTCCCCCCCCGAAGCAAATTCACCGCGCCCTGTCTGACTTTGGGGTGGCTGATGACCCCGACGACCAGAAACGCAACACCTCCAAGGTCGGAATAGGTGCCGGGGGTCACGAGGGCGAGAAAAGACGCGAAGAAAAGGACCCGCTGGAATTTGCTCCAATGAATATCCCCGATATAGGCGGTGCCGATGAGGGCCATGCTGACCACGGCTACGCCAAGCGTGGCGGTAACGGACGCCTGGACCACTGCGGGCAAAGAACCCTTGAGGAGCAGCTCCTGGTGGTAGACGAACAGGAAGGGAACAAAAAAAGCGGCGATCCCCAATTTGGTGGCTGTCCATCCTGTCTGCATCACCGAAGATCCCGAAAAGGCGCAGGCGGCGTAAACCGCCGCGCAAACCGGGGGCGTGATGGCCGAGATGCAGGCGAAATAGAAGACAAACAGGTGGGCGGCCAGAGGATCGGCCCCCAGTCTCAGCAAAGCCGGAATGCCGACCGCCGCGGCGATGATGTAAGCCGCGGTGGTCGGCACCCCCATGCCCAAAACCATGCAAATCGCACCGGTAAAAACGAGGGTCAGGAGGAGATTTCCGCCGGACAAAGCCACGACGACCGAACCGAATTTGATGCCCAGCCCGGTCATGGAGACCACGCCCACGATGATCCCGGCGGTGGCGCATACCGCAGCGATGCCGACCGAAGTCATCGCGCCGTCTTTCAATGCCTGGATAAGCTTACCAAAATCCATTCGGGTGCTCTTACGAAACCAGGAAACGACGAAAACCGAAGCCGTGGCGTACAAACCCGCGCGCGGGATGGATACCCCCGCAATCATCAGTTGATGAAGGAGAATGATGACAGGTATGAGCAGGTGTCCTCCCTCTTTCACGGCCGACCACACCTTGGCGAAATTGTCGGTGCTGGGCAGTCCGCGCAGCCCTTGCTTGACCGATTCCAGATCAATCATGCAGTAAAGGCCGACATAATACAAAATGGCCGGCAGGGCCGCGGCTATGATCACATCGCCGTAAGAGATGCCCAGGAGCTCGGCCATGATGAAGGCCCCGGCGCCCATCACCGGGGGCATGATCTGCCCGCCCGTCGAGGCAGTGGCTTCGACGGCGGCGGAAAAGTGAGGCGTGAACCCCGTCCGCATCATGAGCGGGATGGTGATCCCCCCGTCAACGACCACGTTGGCGACCGAGCTTCCGCTGATCGTTCCAAAGAGGGAGCTGGAGAAGACCGACACTTTTGCCGGCCCCCCCCGCCAGCGTCCGGCGATGGCGTTGGAGAGGTTGACGAAAAAACCCCCGGCCCCGGAGATTTGGAGAAACGCGCTGAAGAGCAGAAAGAGGAAAATGATCTGAACCATGACGCCCATCACCGTCCCGAATATCGCCATATTGCCGATCATGAATCCGATCACGTTGCCCGGTTTCAAGCCGGTATGCCCGAAGAGCGAAGGGGGAAGGTGATTCCCGAAGAGGGCATAGGCCAAAAAAACAAGGGCGACCAGGGGCATGGCGCACCCAAAGGACCGCCGGGTCAGTTCAAGCAGGGAGATGATGAGAAGGCAACCGAAGACAATATCCAGCGGCAGGACGGTTGATCCATAAGACCATTGTAAGCGCTCCAGATCGATAATGACGTACAGACAGGGAGCCACGCCGGCGATCAGGAAGATCAAATCCCACTTGGTGATCTTGCCCAGTTGCTTGGGGCCGGACGGGATGGTGAGAAACCCTAAAATCATGACCAGAATGAGCACCACTGCTTCAAAAATCCATAGATCGATGAGCCAGAACTGCAGCGCGGCAATTTCGAAAACACAGAAGGCCACGGCGACGATGGTGATGAAGGCGCCCAAGTATCCCTTCAGCGACCTCTTCTGCTGGATTTCATTTTCCAACCCGACGATCGTTTCCTGTTCAGCCATTCGTCCACCCCTCCTGCAAACCCACTTCAAACCGCCCAATTCGGTAAATGGGGCGGTTTGAACGAGACATGGCAAACCATCGAGTACCCCCGCGGGCAGGCCGGGGGGTACTCGGAACTAACTGTTTTTCCGGGTGAAAATGAAGGGATTCATTTCTTTTTCCAGACCATCTGATCAGGGATCTGGATCCCCGCCTCCCGGTAATATTTCGCTGCTCCGGGATGGATGGGCGCTACCATTTTGAGGATATCCGCTCGTTTTACCCATTTTGCCGGCGGAGAGGATTTGACCACCTCATCCATGTTGTCCCAAGTGACCTTGACCAGCTTGTAAACCAGAGCTTCGGAGAGTCCGGGCCGGGCATTGATGGTTTGAAAATACATGGTGGTGGGAACGTCTTCCGGCTGAAACGAATAGGTTTTTGCCGGCAGTATTGCGGTCGCCTGATGCGGCAAGGCGCTGCTGACCTTCTTTTGTTCCTCAAGGGTCATCGGCAGAAATTTGATCTTTTGTACCGTGGCGACGTCCATGATGGAGCCCCAGGGCGCTCCGACGCCATAGACCATCGCATCGACCCGCCTGTCCTTGATCATCTCGATGGCCTCTGACGGGGTAGAAAAAATAAACCTTGGCTTGATCCCCAACACTTTGCAGGTTTCCTCCACAATGATGCTGGTCGGCGATCCCCTGGCCCCGATGCATGTCCGCTTATCCTCGAGATCCTTCCAGGTCTTGATGGGGGAATCCGCATAGGTGAAGGCTTGATTGAAGCCGACCGTCGCCGGGAGAATGGAGGTGAAATTGGATAGTTTGTTTTTGGTAAAGTACATGCCGTTCATGGCATAATAATCGCCGGGAGCGGTAGCGCCGGCAAGGTCCAGTTCCCCCTTGTCCATCGGGATATAATTTGCCGTGGTTCCAGCCGTAGCCAATACAGTGACGTCCAGTCCGGGAATGTGTCTTTTCCAGGTTTCAGACAAAAGGGCGCAATACATGTAAATCCAGGTTCCGGTGCCGGCGCCTCCCATTGAGAGACGAACTTTCTCCGGAGCAGGAGCCGCAGCCGCCCCGGTGGCAAGGAACAATGGAAATGCCAACCAAAGGGCGACCAGAACGGTGCAAAAAACGTTCTTTACTAGAGAATTCTTTCTTTTCATCTTGCTGCCTCCTTGGGGTAATGGCCTGCTATTGGAATTTGGACATTACCGCATTCGAAAAATTAGAACGTTTTTCAAGCGCAGACAGAATGCAAAAGAACCGCTTGGCTTAAAAAACCGACGCTTATTTCTTGAAACTTCTCTGAACATCACCTCCTCTTGGAAATATGAATGACCATCTCTCTAAAGGGTG
>JAZDGZ010000614.1:0-5775 GCA_043806375.1 Pseudomonadota bacterium
TGCACCGGATTGGCTCCCCCTGCGTCCGTGATCATTTTGATGCCCTTGGGAACCGTCACGGGTAAGAGTCTTTTCATCCACGGCACGATGTCCGGAATATACCCGGCTTCCGGGTTCTTCGTCTTCATCCGGTTCAGGATCGCCATGGTCAATTCGGCAAGGTGGTCGAAGCCAATATACTGAACGTCGCTGTTCTTGGCCAATTCCAAGGCTGGATCAAAAATATCTCCCCAGAAGGCCGAACCAGAACCTATGATTACTTTCTTCATATCCTTTCAACTCCTATGTCTGTGTTTTATGATAAGCATACTCAAGTTCTTCACGAAATTTCGGGTGGGCAACGGAGATCAGTTCCTTTGCCCTCTCAGAAAGTGATTTCCCTCCCAGCTTCGCCACGCCATACTCGGTAACCACGAAGTCTATATCCGCTCGCCCGACTGTCACAGAGATCCCTGCGTCCAGCTTGGGGACAATCCGGGAAATGTCCCCCCTTTGAGCGGTAGAGGGAAAGGCAATGACGGCCTTGCCCCCATGGGATGCGGCCGCGCCCCGAAGGAAATCAAGCTGCCCTCCAAGGCCGTTCATCAGCGTTTGACCGCGCATTTCAGCGTTGAGTTGACCGCTCAGATCTATCTCAATGCCTGAGGTGACGCTGACGAAATTCTTGATCCGGCTCAGGACCGCAATATGGTGCGTATAATCGATGGGACGAAGGGCCACGAGGGGATTCAGGTGGCAGTATTGATAAAGATCTGAACTCCCTATCAGTTCTGTGGCAGTCATCCTTGCACTCCTGGACTCCGCCTGTTTTGGCTCTAAGGCCCCCGATGCCACCAGTTCTATCACCTCGTCTGAAAAGGTGCCCGTATGAATCGACAGATTTTTCTTTCCCTTCAGCTCTTTCAAGATCGCTGCCGCGATATTGCCGATCCCCACCTGTATGACCGCACCGTCGGAGATAATGTCCGATGTAAATTCTCCGATCTTCTTTTCCACTTCGCCTATTTTCGGTGGTGAAATCGCCGGCAAAGGATGGGAGCCTTCCACCAGGTAATCCACCTGAGAGAGGTGCACCAAGGCATCCCCCAGTGTTCTGGGCATTTGCTCGTTGATTTGCGCAATCACCAGCTTCGCATGATCCAACACGGGTCGCATGTAACTGACGCTTACGCCGAGACTGCAATATCCGTGGCTGTCAGGGGGAGAGAGCTGGATCAAGGCCGTATCCACCTGAATCAAACCATGGGCGAAAAAACCGGGGATCTGGGAGAGGTGGCAAGGGATATACTCCGCCCGGCCGCTATTGACAGCGTCCATGAGCCTAGGACCCACAGAGAATGTCTTTACCTTGAAATGTCTCTCCATGTCAGGCAGCACATAGGCGCATTCCCCCATGGGCATCATCGTGTAAATGGTGACGTTCTCAAGGCGATCCTTGGCATCAACCAGAGATTTCACAAGGCCCTGCGGCTCGGCACAGACAGGACTCAACGCGACGCGCTGGCCCGATTTGATCAATTCGATCGCTTCGCCCGAGCTCATCTTTCCTTTTCTTGGCTGATTCCCGTAACCCATGGCAATTTATCCTTACCGAACCGACATTGTCGGTCTTTAGCCCAGGCCGACAATGCCCCCGTCAACCGGTATGACCTGGCCTTGAATGCTGTTGCACGCATCGGAGGCCAGAAAAGAAAAGACCGGAGCGACCTCTTCCGGTTCATAGGCCTTGCGGAGCAAGACCCTGTTCAGGGTGGCCTCCCTGAACTTGGGGTCAGACAAGATTTTGGAAGTCATGTCCGTGCTAATCACCCCCAGGCTCACGGCATTCACCAGGATATTATGCCTCGAGAGTTCCTTGGCCCCGCTCTTGGTGAGAGCGATGATCCCGCCCTTGGCCGCAGCATAATTCGGCTGGCCCATGGCCCCTTGGATCCCTGCCACCGATATGACATTGATAATCCTGCCCTGTTTTCTCTCGATCATGTGTTTGGCGGCTTCCCTCATGCACAAGAATGTCCCTGTGAGATGGACGCCGATGACACTGTTCCACTGATCAATCGTCATCTTATGGAGCATGGAGGGTGCCGAATTGCCGGCATTGTTGACCAGAATATCCAACTTCCCAAAGGCGTCCAAGGCGGCCTTGAACATTCCCAGGACTTCGTCTTCATTGGCGATGTTTGCCTTGTAGGCAATAACCTTGCGGCCCATGGGCTCTAACGCCTTTGCGGCATCCCGCGCTGTTTCTTCATGCGCTGCATTCACCAGGACATCAGCGCCCTGCTTCGCAAACTCAATGGCAATGGCCCGGCCAACACCCCTGCCTGCACCTGTTACGATTGCTGCTTTTCCTTCCAGGATCATTTCACATTCCCTCCCTTCCTTTCGACCGCCTCACACAGCCCCAGCCCAACTCGCCCCCTTGAAGGCCGAGATATGCACACACCTGACCCGGGGCAGCGGAAGTGGCGCGTTTAAACGTAACTTTTCTTAAACCGCAGAATGTTGAACAAGGAATATCGAACGTCGAAGTAATGCCTTCATCATTCTGCGGTCCCTTGTTCGACATTCGATATTCAATGTTTTTGGTCGTGGCATCCTCATCTCTTATTGCCCAGGGCCGCGTTGGCAATGATGATCCTTTGAATGTTGGAGGTTCCCTCGCCTGCCGTCATGAGCATCACATCCCTGTAAAGCCTGGCTACCGGGTATTCCCCCGAATAGGTGTAGGCCCCGTGAATCTTGGCTGCCCCGATGACCGACCTTACGGCCGCCTCAGAGGCAAAGAACTTAGCGATGGTGGCCTCCAGTCCGCTCGGCCGCCCCACATCCTGCAGCCATGCGGCGCGGTACACCAGGAGCCTTGATGCCTCCGTGTCAGCCACCATATCGGCTATGATCTGTTTATTCATCTGAAATTCGCCGATCTTTTTTCCGAACTGCTCCCTCTCGTTCGCGTATTTGATGGAGGCATCCACAGCGGCCTGCCCAATCCCAAGGGACCGTGCAGCGATATTGACTCGCCCGTAAGCCAGTGCGCTCTCCGCGATCTTAAACCCCTGCCCCTCCTCGCCTATCAGGTTCTCCTTGGGGACGCGAGCGTCTTCCAGAACGACCTCGCCCGTATCCGAGCAACGCACGCCAAGCTTATCTTTTATGGCAATCCCCGTCACCCCGGGCCAGCCTCTTTCGATAATAAAGGCTGAAAGGCCCTTGTGGCGCTGGGTAGGATCGGTCTTTGCAAAGCAAATCCCCGCGTCAAAAACCGAGGCATGGGTAATCCACATTTTCGATCCGTTCAGGACATAATGATCCCCGTCCCGAATGGCCTTCGTTTCGATACCGGCCACATCGGTCGCCGCATTCGGCTCGGTGACCGCAAAGCAGCCCAGTTTCTCGCCGCTGATAATGCCGGGGAGGTATTTCTCTTTTTGTGCGTCATTGCCGTTGAGCAACAGCGTCATGGGACAGGTCCCACTCTGCATATTCAGGCAGCAAGCCAGTCCCAGCGATGCCCTTCCCAGTTCTTCTGCGACAATGCTGTTGGCCACAAAACCGAGTTCCGTCCCTCCGTACTGCTCAGGGAATGGGGAGGCAAAGAAACCGAGTTCCCCCATCCGTCTGATGGTATCGTGGGGGAAAAACTCATTCTTTTCCCACTCCTCGGCATTCGGAATGACCTCTTTGACGCAGAACTTCCTTACCGTATCCCTAATCTGTATATGTTCGGGGTTAAAATCAAAATCCATAGGCTGTCCTCGATTCTAGTTGGGTTGTCTGATTTTAGGTTTATGAAAAGCTCGCAACTCTTGGTCATGCGGATCTCTTTTCAAAAATGAAGAGGATTAACCCTCCATCCCCATAAACCTCAAGGCGTTGTTGCGAAGGATATTTTCCCTGTATTCTTCCTTCATCTCCATTTTCATGAGTTGTTGTTTTCCGTGCACCAGGGCAATCCCATTGCTCCCCCACATCACCTTTCGGTTCCCCCGCCCGCTGGTCATAAAAGTGATCAATTCCGGATCCAGGTTGTTGGGCATATAGGCCGAAATATCTCCATAAACATTGGCGTGCTTCCAGACAAGATCGATCCATTCCTTGATCCATGGGAAGCCGGTGTGGGAAAGATTGATTTTCAAGTCGGGGAAGTCCATGACAACCTCATCAATGGCCATGGGATTTCCCACCCAGCTGGGAAGGGCTTCGGCCGAGTGTCCGGTTTGCATGGACACGGGGATATTCAGAAAACTACAAAGGCCATAAAGGGGGTACAGCTTCTTGTCGTTAAAGGGGATCCCAAAACTGATACTGTGCAGGTAGACAAATTTGAAGCCGTACTCTTTGACCGCTTTCTCGATATCATCCAGACTTTCCTTGATCCTGAAGGGGTTATACCCCACCACGCCTATGATTCTCCCATTACTTCTCTTGACCAGGTCATTGACCTGATCAATGGTAAAATCGAATATCAATTTAAAGCTTCTTCTGTAGGACCACATTTTCACTGCGGCCATGCAGACCTTGTCATATCCCTCCTTGTCCATCACCTTGATCAACTCCTCTAAAGATTCGTAGGGATAGAAGGCCGTTCCATAGATATGCTTATGTTTTTCCAGCTCTTCAGGTGTTGTTGGAAAACGTCCCAGCGGAAAGAAAGGCTTGAAGGTGGTCTGACAAACCTGACGCCATTCTTCCCATTCATTGAAGTCATAGGGCACCTCTTTAATCTGATTCGGGTAGTTCATGATATCGATTGCTTTTATATCTCCCATAGCTCTAGTTCCTCCCATTATCAAAAGTTTTAATCATTTGGCCCTTGCGCCTTACCTGCCGGTAAATTTCGGTTTTCTCTTCTCATTAAAGGCTGCCACCCCTTCAAGGCGATCCTGGGTGGGGTAGCAGACCTCAGAGGCCTCACGATCAAAGGCCAGGGCGAGTCGATTTTCGGTACCCAGATTGACGGCCTTCTTGATCTGCCTGACGGCCAGGGGACCATTCTCTGCGATCGACCGCGCCACTTCCATGGCACGGTCTGTCAAATTCCGAGGGGTTGTCACGTGGTTGAAAAGGCCTATTCTTTCCCCTTCCCGCGCATCGATGAGCCTCCCCGTAAGGAGAAGTTCCTTTGCGATGCCGACACCCACAACGAGAGGCAACCGCTGACAGGCCCCGGCCCCTGGAATGATCGCCCATTTGACCTCCGTCTGCCCGAATCTGGCGCTTTCCGAGGCAAGCCTGATATCGCAGATCAGGGCTATCTCCGCCCCTCCCCCAAGGGCCAGACCGTTGATCGCCCCGATGAGCGGCTTTTCCATGTTCTCCAGTCTTCGAAACAGCGGAAATATGATAAGTCGTCGCAGCTCGTTGACCCCATGGTCGCTCATCCCTTTTCGTTCCCTAAGGTCGATCCCCCCACAAAAGGCCTTTTCCCCTGCCCCGGTAAGAATCACCACACGAACACCATCATCCCGCTCCACCTCATCCAAATACTCGTTCAGTCTGACGCAAAGATCCCTGTTCAGGCTATTCATGGCCTCGGGGCGGTTCATGGTGATGACGGCCACGTGCTCCAATCTGGCCAGCGTTGCGACCTCTTTGTTTTCCAGTCTATTTTCACCCAATTTCTAACCCTACCTGTTCTTCCAAACGGGTTTTCTTTTTTCCATGAAGGCTGTGAGGCCCTCTTTGCAGTCTTCTGAACTCATGATCAGAGCCAACACATCCAGAAGATACACCAGGGCTTCGTTGTAATCCATGTTCAGCATGGTATAGAAT
>JAZDGZ010000615.1:0-3914 GCA_043806375.1 Pseudomonadota bacterium
AAACCTGACCTACCCTATCCACTATCATCAAAGGGGATGGCTCAATTATGGCCGTACCCGCATGGTCTTGTTCGATCTGCTCCAGGGATTCTACCAGATTCAAAAGGTCATCAAACGGGAAGTGGGGGGCAACGCGAGCTATCTGATCTTCCAGGCGGGGATCAAGGGAGGGCTCTCTTTTCTGGAGCCCATGATTCAGGGTGGCCGGATAGAGGCCGGGCCTCGGGGGTTTGCCGACGGTCTTTCCAGGTTCACGGACGGGGGATTCGGGGACTTCCAGATCAGGGAAATGGACTGGGAGGCCGGCTGGGCGAGGATCACCTGTCGCAGCTCCGTGGAGGGCTGGATATACGCCCGAAAGCGAAGCAGACCGCGCAGGCCTGTGTGCCATTACTCGCGGGGCATCATCCTGGGTTTCATGCGGGCGACCCATCGCTATGCGGCCACATCCCTGGAGAACGACCTCGATTGCGTGGAGACTTCATGCCGTGCCACGGGTCCTGGTCATGGGGTCTGTGAATTTATTATCGGCACCCAAGCCGAGCTCACCAGCCGCGGTTACGAGACATCGGAACCGAGAAAATCCATTCAGCAACAACTCAAGGAACGGGTATGGGAGAAGACCTGCCAGATCCAGGAGGCCAACCGCTTCAATGAAAGGATCCTTAAGAACGCACCGGTCGGGATCCTCACCCTCAATTCAAAGGGGCATGTCAATTCAGCAAATCCAGCCATGTCCAGGATCATCGGGGTCGCCCTTCGCCAACTGGTGGGGATGTCCGTGGTGGACCAGGAGGCATTCTTTTCCCCCCTCCTTTCGGAACACCTCAGGCGGGGTCTCAAGGGCACCCGTTTCGAGCTGATAGACTGCCCGTTGATCAGCCGGGGCCGGGGTCCAAGGTTTGTTGCCGTCAAAGGGATTCCCCTCAAGAAATCCCGGGGCCTCGTTGAGGGCCTTTTGTGCATCATGGAGGATACCACTGAAAAGACCCTGTCGGTTCAGCGGGTTGGTTATCTGAAGAAATACAACGAAAACATCATCCAAAGCATTACCGACGGGATCATGGTTCTCGATCCCTCCCTCAGGATCCAGACCTGGAACCGCAAGATGGAGGAGATCTTTCACATCAAGGCCAAGAATGTCCTGAACAAGAGATTCGACAAAGTGGCGCAGACTTTTTCCGATCCGGGGCTGGTGAATCGCCTCAAGGCGGTCATCAGATCAGGGGCCCAAATAGAGGAGAAAGGGTTCCGTTTTGAGAGCCACCGCCGGGGCAATATCCTCCTCAACCTCAAAATCGTTCCCCTCTTCGACGATCAGGCCCGTGTATCAGGGATCATTGTTCTTCATGAGGATATCACGGATAAGGAAAGGAGCGAGATCCGGTACCGCAACCTTTTCGAGACGGCCCAGGACGGCATCTGCCTCACTGACCTGAAGGGCCGTGTTATTTCGGCCAACCAGAAGGTCTTGAAGGTTTTGGAGACCGACTGGGAATCCCTGCAGGGAGCCTCTCTAAGCCGCTTTCTGCCGCCCAATAGAAGGGCCCCCTTAAGAAAAAGGCTTAGCCTCGCGATTGAGGGACACGAGGTGGAGCCCTACGAGGTAGAACTCGCGAGCGCTTCGGGGAAGCTGGTCCCGGTGGAATTGAGCATTACCGCGGTGAGGAAGGAGGACAAGGTCTACGGTCTTCACATCATCGGCCGGGACATCACCCAGCGTAAGAAAATGGAAATGCAAATGGTCGAGGCGAGCAAAATGGCCACCATAGGCGAAATCGCCTCCGGCGTAGCCCACGAGATCAACAATCCCCTGGCCTCGGTCGCCGGTTATGCCGAGGAGATGCTCGATATTATCCATGAAAACGGATCTTTGGGCGCCAAGGAACTGAACGAATTCAAAGAGGGCCTCGCCACTATTCTTGAGCAGACCCACCGTTGTAAGGAGCTCACCCAGAACCTCCTCAATTTTGCCCGGCAGGGAGAATTTGAGGTCATACCCACTCGGCTCAATGACCTGATCGAAAAGACGCTTTTCCTCTTTGAGCCTGACATCAGGATGGGCAAGACAAAGATCGTCAAGACCCTGGAACCAAAACTTCCTGCCGCCGAAACCAGTCCGGCCCATCTCCAACAGGTCTTCATCAATATCCTGAAGAACGCCCTCGACGCGGTGGCCCATGTGAGAAAAAGGGGAGTGGTTCGCGTCATCTCCCGGTCCGAGAACGGCCTGATCCGGGTCCAGGTTCAGGACAATGGAAAGGGAATCCCCAAAAAACATGTGAAAAAAATTTTCGATCCTTTCTTTACCACAAAACCCCCGGGCAGGGGGACGGGCCTGGGATTGTCTATCTGTCACGGCATTATGAAAAAGCTCAAAGGCTCCATAGACGTTGACAGTCGGGTAGGCCTGGGAACCACCTTCACGGTGAGTATCCCTCTGAAATGGCATGACATGGACGAGGCGAGAACCCTGATCCAATGAACAGAGACAAACACATTCTGATCGTGGAAGACGAAGCCCCTCTGCGCAGGCTCCTGGACAAAAGGCTCTCCAGAAAAGGGAGTTTGGTCGAATCCTTCGGCTCAGCCGAAGAGGTCTTGCCCGCCCTTAACAAATCCACCCATGACGTCGCCCTGGTGGACATCAAGCTGCCCGGCATGGACGGCATCGACCTTTTGAAGAGGATCAAGAAGGAAGACGCCCACTGTGAGGTGATCATCCTCACCGGCCATGGGACGATCGATTCAGCCATCTCGGCGATGAAACTGGGGGCCTATGACTACCTGACCAAGCCCTGCAAGCTCTCTGAACTGGAAGTTCTGGTCCAGAAGGCTTACGACAAGAAGATGCTTCAAGAAAACAACCTCATTCTGAGAGAAGAGCTGAGACTCAAATCCAACTACGATGACATCATCACCAATAGCAAAAAGATGTTTGACGTGATCAAATTGATCAATAAGGTCGCTCAGTCTCATTCGACCGTACTGATCGAAGGGGAGACGGGGACAGGAAAGGAGCTGATCGCCTATGCAATCCATGCGCGCAGCCTGAAACGGGACAATTCTTTCATTGTCATCCACTGCGCCGCCCTCCCCGAGACCCTTCAGGAGAGCGAACTCTTCGGATACGAAAAGGGCGCCTTTACGGGCGCCGTCAAGCAGAAAAAAGGCCTGGTCGAATTGGCCGATGGCGGCACGCTCTTCATAGACGAAGTGGGAGAGATCAGCCATTCTCTCCAGGTCAAGCTCTTGCGTTTCATCGAGAGCGGCAAGTTCCGCCGCCTGGGAGGAGATCGGGAACTTCAAATAAGTACTAGGGTGATCTCTGCGACCAATCGGGATCTCTTCAAGGCGGTCAAAGAGGGGCTTTTCCGAGAGGACCTCTACTACCGACTGAAGGTGGTGAACATCCATTTGCCACCCCTGAGAGAGAGAAAGGAGGATATCCCCTTATTGGTGGAGCACTTCTTGAAAAAAGCCGGCGGGAAGAAGGCGTTGACGCGGGCCGCCCTGGGAGAACTGACGCGCCACGACTGGCCCGGGAACGTCCGGGAACTGGCCAATGTCATTGAAGTGGCTGCCATCATGGCGTCGACCGACCAAATCGGCAGAGAGGATTTGCCTGTTCAGGCAGCCTCCCCTCACCCGGGGGAAGTAAAGACCCTGGCGGAACTCGAAAAAGAACATATCCGCCAAGCCCTCAGTTCCAGTGCGGGGAACAAGACCAAGGCGGCCAAGATCCTGGGGATCAGCCTCAGAAATCTCTACCGCAAGATCGAACGATACGGTATCGCCTAGCCTTTCCATCCTCCACAAGTCTGCCTTCTCCATCGCAAACCTTATGATAGAAAAAAACCGACACCCTCTGCATGGTGAATGCGTAAAAGAAAGATGGGATGAGGAAGGCCCGC
>JAZDGZ010000616.1:0-5779 GCA_043806375.1 Pseudomonadota bacterium
CTCGACCACAATGATCTTCATTTCCGGGGTTTGAGTGATGTCCGGAATCCCACACTGGCGAAGCGTTTTGGTAAGGTTGACACCTTCCCTCATTCGAAACTCCTCAGACAGGGCGTACCCGATCCCCATGACAAGACTCCCCTCCAGCTGGCCCCTGATCTTTAACGGGTTGAGGGCCTTGCCCACGTCATGGGCCGCAATGATCTGCCGAACCGTGACTTCACCGTTTCGGGTGTTTACCTCGACGATGGCGGCCTGAGTCACGTAGCTGTAAGTGATATAGTTCCTGTAGCGGCCTTGTTCTTTCCGGTTCTGTTGATCGAGGGTCTGACCCTGGTAGATCAGGTAAGTGGGAGCCGTATCGCCCCGGATAGGATCCGTGGGGGGAAGCGCATAGTGTGACTCGACCCGGATCGTTTCGCCTCTCGCCTTCAGCCTCTCGTAGAGTTCCTGCAGCGACAGAGAGGGTGAACCCGGCAGCGAGGTGCAGTGCACGCGGTCGTCGCGAAGGACGAGGCTTTCAACGTCGAGGTTCATCTCCCTGGATGCTACTTCGAGAATTTTATCCTTGAATTTTCTTGATGCTTCGATGCTCGCATTTCCCGCGATGTAGGTCTGGCGTTGCGCGACCGCGGCAACTCCTTCGGGGACGAGGGCGGTGTCTCCCGTGGTGACCCTGATCTTCCCGTGGGAGAGACCTGTCTCGGTGGCTACGATCTGGCTGAGCACTGTCTTGATCCCTTGCCCCATATCGACAGCCGATACCTTTGCCCAGGCTCCTCCGTTTTCGGTGAGTTCAATGATGGCGCCGCCGTGCTCGCTGTAGCCCCTCCCGTACCCCACATTCTTGTAACCCGAGGCGACCCCGATGCCGTATCTTTTCCAGGGGGGCAGGGGTGGGAGCTTGGAGATCTCCGCTGCAAGGACGGTCTTCGCCCGGCGGAGGGTTTCCTTGATTCCAACGCTTGACTGAAGAATCTCCCCGGTGCTTGTTTCGAGGCCCACGTCGAGGGCGTTTTCGAGCCGGAAATCGATAGGATCCTTTCCCAGCCTCCGTGCCATGCGGTCCATTTGCGTCTCCAGGGCAAAATGGACCTGATTGATCCCGAATCCGCGAAAGGCACCGCCCAGGACATTGTTCGTATAGCCTGCAAAACCCTCCACGCACACATTCGGCCAGACATAAGGCCCGCAGGCAAAAATCGTGGCCTGTTCCAGCACGCCCGCGCTCATGCCGGGGTAGGCCCCCACGTCCAAAACGATCTTGGCCTTCACGGCCATGAGCTTTCCGTCCTGAGTCGCTCCTGTCTTGTAGCGCATATAGAAGGCGTGTCTCTTCGTATCGATCCGCATGGACTCATGGCGTTCGAGGGTGATCTTCACCGGCCTTCCCGTGTGCATGGCGCCAAGGGCCAGGAGGATTTCTATGGTCACGTCGGCCTTTCCTCCAAAGCCGCCGCCCAGGGGCGTGGTTACGACGCGAACATTCTCTTCAGGCCACGCGAGGCTTTCCGAGATCTGTTTTCGCACGTGAAAAGGGGCTTGGGTCGGATAATGGAGGACGATCTGGCTTCCCTCCAGGTAAGCCAGCCCGGCCTCGGTTTCCAAAAAACCATGCTCCAGGAAAGGGGTATAGTAGGTTCCTTCTTCAATGATGTGGGCCTTTGAGAATCCCTCTTCCACATCCCCTTTCCGGTTGGACACGGATTTCATCAGGTTCCCTGTATCGTGGATCTCAGGGGCGCCCGGGCCAATAGATTCCAGGGGAGAGAAGACGCCTTCCGAGGGATTGACGTCAAGCCTTATCTTTGACAGAGCTTCCTTGGCGATTTCTCTTGTTTCAGCAAAGACGACGGCGAGGACGTCACCGATGAAGCGAAGCTTCTCTTTGACAAGAACGGGCTGATTCTGGATCATGCGGCCGAAGAGATTCTTTCCGGGGACATCTTTCCAGGTCAAGACCTTGATCACTCCGGGTGACTTTTCCGCCTCGACCGTGTCAATCGCCAGCACCTCTGCGCAGGGGATGGGCGCAAAGAGGAGCTTGCCATGAAGCATGCCCTCTCGGGTCAGGTCGTCGGCGAACATGAGTCTTCCTGTGACCTTTTCAAATCCCTCCTTGTCGATTGCGGAATCCCCGATTTTGGCCTCTTCGCGTGGAGACCGATTCACCTCCTTAACCCTCTCCGCCGACAGGGAGGCTCTCCGGACCGCGTCAAGGATGCTCGCGTATCCTGTACAGCGGCAGAGGTTCCCTGACAATGCCTTTTTGATTTCATCCTCTGAAGGGTTGGGGTTGGAGTCCAACAGTGAGGTGGCCGATAGGATCATTCCAGGGGTACAAAACCCGCACTGGACAGCCCCGGTTTCGATGAAGGCGGCCTGCAAGGGATGGAGGGTCTGGTCCTGGATCAACCCTTCGATGGTCGTCACCTGCTTTCCTGCAAGCGTTCCAACCTTGATCCGGCAAGAGCGTACCGCTTTTCGGTCGACGAGAACAGTACAGGCTCCACATTCTCCAGCATCGCAGCCGCATTTGGTGCCCGTCAGGTGCAGATGATCCCTCAGAAAACGGAGAAGGGAGAGGTCTCCGGCAATCCCGGTTCTTATCTCTTTCCCATTGATGAAAAAGCAGAGATCACGGTCACTCATCTTCGAACTCCGATTCCTTTGGCAGGACCTTGGGTCTTTTAAAGAAATAGCTGAAGACCGGCATCAAGAGGAAGAGGGCAGCAATGCACAGAAAAGTCAGGCAAATGGGCCGCTGCGCGAAAATCGTAAAGCTTCCACGAGAAAGAATCAGGGAGTGGCGTACAGCCACCTCCATGATGGGGCCCAAAATAAAGGCCAAAACAAAGGGTGCTGCCTCAAATCGCAATTTTCTCATAAGGTAGCCCAGCACGCCGAAGATCAACATGATGAGCACATCGACAGGATTACCATTGACGCCATAAGCTCCGATCAAACAGAAGAGGAGAATCAAAGGGAAGAGAATCGGGTAAGGAACCTTCAGGATCTTTACCCAGACGGGGATCAAAGGAAGATTCAGGACGAGAAGCATGCCATTCCCCACGTACATGCTGGCAATGACCCCCCAGAAAACATCAGGGTGTTGTTTGATGAGGAGTGGACCCGGTTGAATGCCGTGAACAAGGAGAGCACCGAAGAGGAGAGCCATGACCACGTTGGGGGGAATTCCCAGGGTCAAAAGGGGAATGAATCCCGCCGTGGAAGCAGAATTATTTGCCGACTCAGGTGCAGCAACGCCTTCGATCATCCCGGTGCCGAACTTCTCCGGAGTTCTGGAAAATCTCTTCTCCAGGGTATAGCTTACAAAGGTGGGAATGATGGACCCAACCCCAGGAAGGATCCCCAAGAAAAAGCCGACGAGCGAGCCACGGACGATAGGAAGAGCAGAGCGTCTCCAATCTTCCTTGTTGGGCAAAAGCCCTCTCAGTTTCGTCTCGAAGACCTCCTGCTTAACACGTCTTTCGATATTCACAAGGACCTCGGAGATCCCGAAGAGTCCCATGACCACGGGAGGGATTTCGAGGCCGTTCAGAAGGGTACTGATCCCATACGTGAAACGCGGGTTTCCGTCGATCGGATCAATGCCAATCGTTCCGAAAAGGAGGCCGATCACAGCCACGATGAGTGCCTTGAGGAGCGATTTGCTGGATAGGTAAACCACCATGACTAGGCCGAGGGTGATGAGGCCAACATATTCAGGCGGGCCGAACTTCAGGGCAACGGCGATCATGGGAGGTGCAAGAAGGGTTACCCCCGCCACCGCGAACGTCCCGGCGATGAAGGAACCGAAAGCGGAGATCCCAAGGGCTGCACCCGCCCTCCCATTCTGGGCCATTCGATAACCGTCGAAACAGGTAACCACCGAGGCAGCCTCTCCGGGAATGTTCATCAAGATGGAGGTGGTGGACCCGCCGTACATGGCGCCATAGAAGATCCCGGCGAGCATGATCAGGGAAGCCGCGGCAGGCATCTTGAATGTCACCGGCAGAAGAAGAGACATGGCGGCCACTGGCCCCAAACCGGGAAGGACGCCAACAAGTGTTCCAAGGACCGTGCCGAGGAAGCAGGCCAAGAGGTTGAAAGGCTCAAAGCAGACCGAAAACCCGTAAAATAAGCTCTCAACGATGGCCATAAAAGGATATCCTGGTCCGGAGTTTCCGGAAAGGAAAAGGGCTCAAGGGTTTCCATCCATAGCCCTCGACCCTCTCCCACAAACACCGGGTTGTTCCGACATCTCCCAACAGAAAAGGGGCTCTCCCTCATAGAATGCGGAGAAACCCTACGGGGAGCTGGATCTTCAGCCAGATTTTAAAGACCACATGGCAGAGAATAGATATTCCCAGTGCTCCGCCGTAGACCCAATACCATCTCTGCCGGTCCACCCAGCGAAAGAGAGACATCAACAGAAGAAAGGTACAGAAAAGAAACCCGACTTTTTCCAACAGGAGACCGTAAGCAAAGAGAGCACCCAGAACGAGGAGAACTTTTTCCCACCGGAGCCCTTCCCAGAGATGGATCTCCTGTTTTCTTCGCCAGTCATTCCATGATCTGAAAAAATAGAGCAAGGAAAGACCGAGAAGAATGCCTCCTAACAGAAAGGGAAACAACCCCGCACCGGGAACAGCAGGTCTGCCGAGAGATAGCCTGTATGCCTCCCGGCAGACCAGGAGAGAAAAGAGAACAAGAAGCAGGGAGACAAAGAACTCCAGCCTTCTCATCCATCCTCCACTACTTCTTGATGAGATTTGCCTTCTTGGCCACCTCTTCGAGCATCGCGTATTCCGCTGCCATAAACTTGGCGAAGTCGGCGCTATCCATGTAATCCAGTACCTGTGCCGTGTCCTCAATGCCTTTCTTCACCGCAGGGCTCTTGATGGCTTTCTCAAAAGCCGAAGCGAGCTTGTTGACGACAGGCGTCGGAACGCCTTTGGGAAGGAAGTAGCCCACCCACACACCAAGGGTTGCCCTGGGGTAGCCAAGCTCCGCCATGGTCGGGATATTGGGAAATCCGGGTATCTTTCCAAGGGTGCTTGCCAGACCCACCAAATCCCCGCTTTTCAACAGTCCCACGGCTGGTGGAAGTCCCTGAGTGATGAAGTCCACCTGGCCGCCCATGAGGGAGGTAATGACCTCGGCCCCGCTTTTATAGGGCAGATGAGCGACATCGATCCCCGCTTGGAGCTTGATCATCTCCAGTGAGAAATGAGCAGCCGTTCCCATGCCTGCGG
Organism: Pseudomonadota bacterium; assembly: GCA_043806375.1. GTDB lineage: Bacteria > Desulfobacterota > DSM-4660 > Desulfatiglandales > HGW-15 > JAZDGZ01. The sequence continues at coordinate 5,259 of JAZDGZ010000616.1, forward strand.
TCGCACAGGTCAGCTTCCCCGGATTCTTCTTCGCGTCGGTCAAGATGTCATTGAAGGTTTTGTATTTGGATCCTTTCTTCACGAAGATCAGGTTGGGCGAATTGGCGTACTTGCACACGGGGATAAAGTCGGAAAGTTTGTAGCGGAGATTGGGGGTCAGGAAGGGCAGAATATTGAAAACACCGATCGGGGCCGCCAGGACAGTGTAGCCATCCGGTTTTGCATTCGCTGCGAACTCGGTCCCTACCGCACCTCCACCGCCGCCCTTGTTGGTCAACATGGCCGGGACTCCCAGTGTCTTGGAGAGTTCCTCACCCATGATGCGCACTGCAACGTCCAGGGTGCCTCCCGGTGCAAAGCAAATGATGACCTCCACGGGTCGGGTAGGGAACTCGCTGGCTGCACTCACTGCTTCAGCCCCCGCTAAGAAAAGGAATCCGATCAATAACGCCATTCCGACAACAGACAGACATCTCGATTTCATGTTCTTTCCCTCCTTTGTTAAGTGTGAGATAAAACAA
>JAZDGZ010000617.1:0-6552 GCA_043806375.1 Pseudomonadota bacterium
GATGTTTTTCTGGTCCCAATCAAGAAGCATATTCTCCATCAGGTGGTCGTAAGTCAGCTCCTGAATCGTCGGAGTGGAACCGCCTCCGCGAAAAGCCGGTCAGAGGTGAAGTCTTCAGGCAAGAAACTATGGCGACAGAAGGGGACTGGAAGGGCCAGAGTGGGTGACGCCGCCTCTCCGACTAGGAGGGGTGGGGGTGTTGCCTTCGGTCCCGTTCCGCGTAAATTCATTCGAAAGGTCCCGAAGAAGGTAGCCAAAATGGCTGTCTGTATGGCCTTAACGGACAAATTCCAAAATGAGCGGCTGGTGGTCGTTGACAAATTCGATCTGGCAGAGATAAAAACCAAGAATTTTGTTCAAGTGATGAAGAACTTCGAGGTGAATAAGGCGCTCATCATCACCGAAAAAAAGGAAGAAAACCTTGAGAAATCATCCAGGAACGTTCCATGGGTGAAAGTGATGAGATATGAAGGTCTTAACGCCTATGACATATTGAATCACGAGCATGTTTTTCTGGTCCAATCAGCCGTACCGAGGATAGAGGAGGCATTGGTTTCCTGATGGATATCTATAAAGTGATCAAAAAGCCTCTCCTCACTGAGAAGGGTAACATCCAGAAAGAGGCCAATAACCAAATATGCCTCGAGGTTGCCCGCAGGGCAAACAAGGTGGAAATCCGACGTGCCGTGGAGACCCTTTTCAAGACCAAGGTCCTGGAAGTAAAAACGATGAACATGAAAGGCAAAATGCGTCGGGTGGGAAGAAACGTCGGGAAAAAACCTGATTGGAAAAAGGCAATTGTCAAACTGGCGACAGGAAAGAGCATTGAGTTTTTTGAAGGGATGTAATTCGCAGGCTAGCACCCATTCGTGCTTTCAAATTGCGATTTTTTGCGGAGACTACGATGGCCATTAAGAGTTACCGGCCGACCTCGCCGGGCAGAAGATTTCAAACATACTCTACCATAGATGAAATCACTCGCAAAAAACCTGAAAGAAGTCTCTTGAGACCTCTAAAGAAAACGGGCGGAAGGAATTCCCTCGGACGTATGACGATGAGGCATAGGGGGGGAGGTCACAAACGCTTGTACCGAATGATCGATTTCAAGCGTGACAAAGACGGCATCCCCGGCCGAGTGGCGAGTATCGAGTATGACCCCAATCGATCAGCAAATGTAGCTTTGCTTCACTATGTGGACGGGGAAAAACGCTATATCCTGGCGCCTCTGGGACTTAAGGTTGGAGACAGTGTAACATCGGGCTCTGGGGCTGAAATAAGAACCGGTAATGCCATGCCTCTGAGGGACATTCCTTTGGGTACTTCGATTCACAACATTGAGCTTAACATCGGCCACGGAGGTCAACTCGTCAGAGGGGCGGGGGGCTATGCACAGCTGATGGCAAAGGAAGGTAAGTATGCCCAAATCAAACTACCCTCTGGCGAAGTCCGAATGGTTTCGCAAGACTGTAAAGCTACCATTGGGCAGGTCGGCCGTCTGGAGCATGGGAACCTGAGTCTCGGAAAGGCGGGGAGAAATCGATGGAAGGGGAGAAGGCCGCATGTCAGAGGAGTGGCCATGAACCCCGTAGATCATCCCCACGGAGGGGGGGAAGGGAAAACCTCTGGTGGTCGCCATCCCGTGACACCGTGGGGTGTTCCGACGAAGGGCTTCAAAACGCGCGTTAAGAAGGCGAGTGATAAACTCATTGTGAAGAGACGAAAAAAGTAGGGATCCCGAGTTCTTTGGTGTTCTAAGGGAATAAAATCGCAATTGGAAGAGAGAGGAGGTTGGGCTTTGCCGCGATCGTTAAAAAAAGGACCATTTGTTGACAAGCACCTGCTAAGAAAAGTTGAGAGTGCAGCAGAGACGCAGAGCAGGAAGATTATCAAGACCTGGTCCAGAAGATCCACTATCCTTCCTGAATTCGTAGGTCTGACATTTGCGGTTCACAATGGAAAGAAATTTCTCCCCGTTTTTGTCACCGAGGATATGGTAGGACACAAATTGGGTGAATTCTCACCGACAAGAACCTTTTACAGCCACGCCGGAGCCAGGAAAACCCGACTGAAGGGGGCGAAGTAATAATGGAAGCCAGGGCAGCAGCAAAATACGTCAGGTTTTCGCCTCGAAAGGCGAGATTGATTATGGACGAAATCAGAGGCAAAAAGGTTGAAGAGGCCCTCAGGTTGCTCTCCTTTTCTCCCAAAAAAGGGGCCTTTATATTAAAAAAACTGATCAGCTCGGCGGTTGCTAATGCCGAGGCAAATTCGGAAATTGATGTAGACAATCTTTTTGTAAAACGGATTTTTGCTGACGAAGGTCCAACGATGAAAAGGTTCATGCCGCGGGCGATGGGGAGGGCCACGAAGATAAGGAAAAGGACAAGTCATTTGACGGTTATTTTGGATGAATCCTGAATAGTGTCCTTGGCCGTTAGATAGCCAAGCCAAAGGGGCTTGATGGAGGTGGATATTGGGACAGAAAGTCAATCCGATTGGTTTCAGACTGGGCATTAATAGAGACTGGGACTCCAGGTGGTATGCAGGCAAGGAATACAGCAACCTTGTCCTGGAGGATTTTCATTTGAGAAAGTTCTTAAAAAAGAGGCTCGTGCAGGCTGGCGTGTCCAGGACTGAGATTGAAAGGGCTGCCAATAAGGTGAGGATTAAGATTCATACTGCAAGACCCGGCCTGGTCATTGGCAAAAAGGGCATCGAAATTGAGAACCTAAAGAGAGAATTGGAAAAAAGGATCCACCGGGAAGTGATTATCGATATCCAAGAGGTAAGAAAACCAGAGGTTGATGCGCAATTGGTGGCGGAGAACATCGCGCTGCAGTTGGTCCGGCGTGTCTCTTTTCGCCGAGCTATGAAGAAGAGTGTCAGCTCGGCCCTGCGGTTTGGGGCGCTGGGTATTAAGATTGCCTGCAGCGGTCGCCTGGGTGGGGCGGAGATGGCCAGGCGGGAGTGGTACAGAAAAGGGAGGGTGCCTTTTCATACGATACGAGCCGAGATCGACTACGGATTTGCCGAGGCATTTACCACTTACGGGGCCATTGGCATCAAAGTGGCTATTTTTAAGGGTGAGATTTTACCAAATAAAAAAGGTTAGGATCTGCTATGTTGAGCCCAAAAAAGCTTAAATACCGCAAGAAGCAAAAAGGTAGAATGAAAGGAACGGCCTTCAGCAAAGGAGGCAGTCTTGAGTTCGGTGATTTTGGACTTCAGGCCTTGGAGTGTGGGTTCATGAGCGCCCAACAGATAGAGGCCGCCAGGGTAGCTATAACGAGACATGTGAAACGTGGGGGCAAAATCTGGATACGCGTCTTTCCCGACAAACCGATCACCAAGAAGCCGGCAGAGACAAGAATGGGCAAAGGGAAAGGTGCCACCGAGGGTTGGGTTGCCGTGGTGAAACCCGGAAGAATTCTGTATGAGATGGAAGGTGTTGGAGAAAGCGTGGCAGCAGAGGCCTTTCGACTTGCTGGGCACAAGCTTCCGTTTCCCACCAGGTTTGTATCTAGGAGAACTCTGTTATGAAAGCAAAGGATTTGCGTGGCTTGGGTGTAGAAGAGCTGAGGGAGAAACAGAGGGAGCTGAGTCAGGAGTGTTTTAACCTCAGATTTCAGAAGGCGACTGGGCAGCTTGGAAATACAGCAACGATAACGAAAACGAAACGGGATTTGGCTCGAGTTAAGACGATACTCAGAGATATTGAAATGGTTCAAGGGTCAAACCAAAAGAGGTTGCAATGAAGGGACGCGGCATACGGAAAAAACTGACAGGGGTCGTAATTGCCAATAAAATGGATAAGACTGCCGTTGTTCTGGTAAGTCGGCTGAAAAGACATGGGACTTACAAGAAATATATTACGAAATATAATAGATATGTGGCCCATGACCCCCAAGATAACTGCCAGATTGGAGACCGGGTCAAAATCATGGAATCCAGGCCTATAAGCAAAACCAAGAGATGGCAGGTTATGGAAATTCTTGAAAGCAGCATCGGACAGGAATTGAAAGAGGCCATTGGAGAGGCATCGGAGCAATAGAAATGATACAGACGGAATCGACGCTGAAGGTAGCTGATAACTCAGGGGCAAAGTTGCTTTTGTGCATTAGGGTGCTCGGCGGCTCAAAGAGGAGATATGCCACTGTGGGAGATGTCGTGGTCGTATCGGTGAAAGAGGCGATGCCCAATTCCAAAGTGAAAAAAGGCGATGTGGCGCGGGCAGTCATAGTGAGGACGGTAAAAGAGATCCGAAGGACGGATGGTTCTTATATCAAATTTGACGATAACTCGGCGGTGCTGATCTCTCAGCAAAACGAGCCTATCGGCACGAGGATTTTTGGCCCTGTAGCAAGAGAATTGAGGGCAAAGAACTTTATGAAGATCATCTCTTTGGCCCCTGAGGTCCTATAGAAGGTGTGATGAGGGTGGAGCAGTCAAGTGCGGAAAAAGCATCCTGTAATTAAGAAAAACGATAAGGTGATTGTCCTTTCTGGGAAAGAGAAGGGCAAAATCGGTGCGGTATTAAAAGTTGATTCCGAGAAAGGCCGCGTCCTTGTTGAAAAGATTAACATGGTTAAAAGGCACACCAGACCCGGGGGGAAGACCGCCCAGGGAGGCATAGTGGAGAAAGAGGCCCCGATGCACATTTCCAACTTGATGTTGGTTTGTAACAAGTGCGCTGAGCCCTCAAGGATCGCAAAACGGATTCTGGAGGACGGTTCAAAGGTCAGGGTGTGCAAGAAGTGTGGTGAACTATTGGACGCCTGAGAATCGCTGGTAGCCGTTTATCTTAACGTGAACCGGCGCAGGCATAGCAGCCGCAAGAAAGCGGCATCGTTTTGATGAGAAGGAGTCTGTCTTGTCCCGCCTGAGAGAAATATATAAGACGGAAGTCGTTCCAGCCATGATCAAGGAGTTTGGATATAAGAGTATCATGGCGGTGCCACGTCTTGAAAAGATTGTGCTGAACATGGGCCTTGGCGAGGCCATCTTTAATATAAAGGTCCTCGATAAAGGCGTTGAGGAGTTGACCTTGATTGCCGGCCAAAAGGCCGTGGTGACAAAAGCCAAGAAGTCTATCGCAGGATTTAAGCTTCGTGAGGGGATGCCTATCGGGTGCACTGTCACGTTGCGCAAAGATAGGATGTACGAATTCCTGGATAAACTGTTCAACGTTGCGTTGCCGAGGGTCAGGGACTTCAGAGGCTTGTCTGAAAAGGTTTTTGACGGACGGGCGAACTGCAGTATCGGGATAAAGGAGCAGATTATCTTTCCCGAAATTGACTATGATCAGATAGACAAGATAAAGGGTTTGAATATTTCAATTGTCACAACTGCAAGAAGTGATGCGGAGGGCTATTTTTTCCTAAAGCTTTTAGGAATGCCCTTCAGGCGCGGATAGGGAGGTTATTTTGGCAAAAAGGTCCCTTATTGTTAAAGCTCAAAGAAAACAGAAATTCTCCACCCGGCAATATAATAGGTGCCCCATTTGTGGGAGGCCAAGGGCCTTTTTGCGGAAGTTCGGCCTTTGCCGTATATGTTTTCGAAATATGGCTTTAAGAGGAGAAATTCCAGGGGTTATGAAGTCCAGTTGGTGAAAGGGTCAATAACCGAAAAACGGGTTCAAGGGGTAAGATAAATGAGCATGAGCGATCCCATAGCCGATATGCTTACGAGAATTAGGAATGGCATAATGGCATCTTATGAAACGGTTGATATCCCAAGCTCTAGGCTGAAGATCAACATAGCAAAGATCCTGAAATCCGAAGGATTTGTAAAGAATTACAAGATCATAGCCGATGGGCGGCAGGGGACTATCAAGGTCTATCTGAGATATGATGAAAAAGGGGACTCTGTCATCGGTGGTCTCAAGCGGGTGAGCAAACCCAGTGGCAGGGTCTACGCCAGAGGTGACGGAATTCCTTTGGTGTTGGACGGATACGGTTCAAGCATCATCTCCACCTCGAAGGGGTTAATGACGGATAGACAGGCCCGAAAGGTGGGTGTCGGAGGGGAGATTCTTTGTTCTGTCTGGTAGCCTAGGTTTTCCTTATTCGGGGACGCGAGGGCAAATACCAATTTCATATCAGGAGGGCACAAATGTCGCGTATAGGCAAGAAGCCTATCCCCATACCAAAAGATGTTAAGATAAATCTGAAGGGCGATATTTTGTTTGTTGCAGGGCCTCGGGGCGAGTTGCAACGGAGAATTTACCCTGAGGTCAGTCTTAGCATAGGTGAGGATCAGATTGCTGTATCGGTAAACGATGCTACCCAGAGATCCAAGGCCTTCCACGGCCTTTACAGGGCCTTGATCGCAAATATGGTTACTGGAGTGAGCCAGGGTTTTGAACGGGTTCTTGAGATAATCGGCGTGGGGTACCGTGCTGAATTGTCAGGAAAAACGGCAACGTTTCATTTGGGGTATTCCCACCCTATTAACTTTGAACTTCCAAAAGGCATTGATGCAAAGATTGAGAAGACCAAGATCACGCTACAAAGCATAGACAAAGAGCTTTTGGGTAAAACGGCCGCCAAGATC